>DASSIL010000198.1:0-5721 GCA_035691925.1 Gemmatimonadales bacterium | reverse complement strand
CTGGGACGGGTGATGCGGGCGTGGCGGGGGCAGGGGCGGCCGGCGGCGCTCATCGTCGCCGACCGCGACCCGATTGCGATGCTGTGAGCGGCGCGCTTACTTGCTGAAGTTGACGACGGCGTCGCCGCACCCCACGCCCTGCACCCAGAGGTGCTGGTCGCCGGGAATCAGCGGAGCGAGGTCCCGCTCGGACACGATCATCTGTGCCGTGAACGACTCGTCGTTGCCGTCGCCAGCGCGGTAGAAATCGGCCAGCAGCACGACGGTGCTATCGTCCGTCGCGGCAGGCTTCAACGCATCGGTGACGGAACACTTGAACTGTGTGGAAGCGAGCAGCTGCGCCGTGTCCCAGCGCACGCCCTGACCACCCGCGCACCCGGCCAAGGGACCCTGGCCGACCGAATCGGCGCAGCTGAAGCCGCCGCCCGAACGCACGTCGGTGATCGTGGGGATCACGTTGTTCGCCGTTGCGGCGTTGAACGACCCACCGCCCGTGAGAATCACGGCGCCCTTCGGGAAGCCCGCGGCGCTGCCGTTGAATCCGAACCCTGTGCGGTCGCCGGGGGCGTGCGCCACATCCGCTGCAAGGACAGGGCCGCCGGCCGCCGAGTAAGCCGGGGCCATTGGATCCTTGGAGTGATTACTACAGGCAGCCGCGCCGATCGCCGCCAACACCAGCAGTCCCGCCGTCATCGCTTTCATTTGGTCTCCTTGTCGTTGGCAGGCCCATGACCGGCAACCGCTGGCCACCCGCCACTGGCCACCGGCGACTCCGTTCAGTTGACCACGATGGTGCCGTGCATCCCGGGGTGAATCGTGCACGAGTACTGGTAGGTGCCCTGGACGTTGAACGTGTGCGAGAAGCTGCCGTTCTGCGACAAGGCACCCGAGTTCCAGGTCTCCGAGCCGCTGCCTCCGGTAGACGTGTGGTTCACGTTGTCGTGGTTGGTCCAGGTCACGGTCGTGCCGGCCGCGACCGTGCGCGGCGTCGGATCGAACGCGAATCCCTGGATCACGACGTCGTTCGGTCCTGGTCCCGTCCCTGGTCCCGTCGAGCCGGATCCGCCGCAGCCCAGAGCGAGGGCCGCGAGCAGTGCGGAAGTCAAGAACCGTGTCATGCCAGCCTCCTAGCTGAAGACGCTCGATTTGCGTGAGGCCAATTAACTGCTTTGCGATCGCGTGCAGTATCAGAGAGGCGGGAGCCGGCCTACCGGTTTGTCGAGTGGTGTGTTGTAGGACGCTGACGGTGTGTCGTGACCGCGTAGGACGACCACCGACACGGGACTTCCGGTCGTGCGCGTTGACCCTCGTCGGTCTGCGTCGTTACGTTCAGCCGTTCACTTCGTAACGCCGCTATGCCTGTCCTCCTGTCGCTGGTTCTCGCCTTCGGTGGCGTGGCGCTCGGCGCCCTGGCCTGGTTCATCATCCGGCCCCGGCCGGGGGCAACCCCGGCGCCCGCGGTCCGCGGCGCGGGCGAGTACTTCGAGCGCCTGTTCGAGCACGCGCCCGTCGCCGTAGCCTTGAGCGACGGCGCCGGACGGATCCTGCGTGTGAATCGCCGGTTCACCGCGCTCTTCGGGTACCGCCAGGAGGAGCTCGCGGGGCAGGCGATCGACGACTTGATCGTGCCGCCCGAGCTGCTCCCCGAGGCTCGGGACAACTCGCAATTCGCGGTGGACGGATTCAAGGAAATCCGGTCCACGGTGCGGCGCCGCAAGGACGGCTCGCTCGTGGACGTCTCGGTTCACTGCACGATGATTTCGCTGGGCGGGGGAGAGCGCGCTGGTGAAGGCGCGGTGTACTCGATCTACCAGGACCTCTCCGATCGTGTGCGGGCGGAGCGCGATGTGGTGGTCGCCGAAGAACGGTTCCGCCAGCTGGCGGAGAATATCGACGAGGTGTTCTGGCTCACGACACCAGAGCGGACCCAACTGTTGTACGTGAGCCCCGCCTACGAACGGATCTTCGGGCGCTCGCGCGCCGCGGTCTACGCCGACCCGCTGGTGTTTCTCGAGGCGGTCCACCCCGACGACCGCCCGCGGGTCCGGACCTCGCTCCCGGGCCTGGCGCTGGGAGGGTGGGCGGAGCGCTACCGCGTGGTGCGTCCCGACGGCAGCGTGCGCTGGGTGCGGTCGCGCGCGTTCCCGATCCGCAATCGTACGGGCGAGGTGTACCGGATCGCGGGTCTGACCGAGGACATCACCGACCAGCAGGCCGCCGAAGACGCCGTCCACGAGCGTGAGCGGCTGCTCGAGCTGTTCTTCTCCCAGTCGCTGGACGGTTTCTTCTTTATGATGCTCGACGAGCCGGTCCGCTGGGACGAGACCGTCGACAAGGAACAGGCGCTCGACTACGTTTTCGCCCACCAGCGGATCACCAAGGTCAACGACGCGATGCTGCGGCAGTACGGCGCGACACGCGACCAGCTCGTGGGGCGCACGCCGAACGATCTGTTCGCGCACGACCTCCCCCATGGCCGCGCCGTGTGGCGCCGTTTCTTCGACGCCGGCCGCCTGCACGTCGAGACGGACGAACGCCGCATCGACGGATCGCCGATTCACATCGACGGGGACTATATCTGCTTGTACGAGGAGCAAGGGGCCGGACGCATCGTCGGGCACTTCGGCGTGCAGCGCGACGTCACGGCGCGCCATCGCGCCCAGGAAGAGCTGCGGCTCTCCGAAGAGCAGCTGCGGGAGTTGGCGAACCGGCTGCAGGCGGTGCGCGAAGATGAGCGGCGCCGCATCGCGATCGAGATCCACGACCGGCTGGGCCAGGCGCTCACCGGGATCAAGCTCGACGTCGCGTGGCTCGAGCGGCGGCTCGTTCCCGCGGACACGGCGCGCCAGCGCGCCCAGAGGACGCTGCGCCACATCGACGCGGCGATCGAATCGGTGAAGCGCATCGGCGCCGAGCTGCGTCCGGCCGTGCTCGACACCCTCGGGCTCACCGCGGCGATCGAGTGGCAGGCGGACGAGTTCACGGCGCGCACGGGGATTTCCTGCCACCTCGAGCTGCCGTCCAAGGCACCGGCGGTGGACGACGCGCGCTCCACGGCCCTGTTCCGCGTGGTGCAGGAGGCGCTCACGAACGTTGCGCGCCACGCCGGCGCCCATCGGGTGGACATCCGGCTGGAGCAGGAAGACGGCCAGCTCGTGCTCGAGGTCGCCGACGACGGCAAGGGGTTGGGCACCGGCCAGACCACGGGCTCCCGCTCGCTCGGGATCGCAGGGATGCGCGAGCGCCTCGGCGTGCACGGGGGACGCCTGCGGATCGCCTCCCGCCAGCCGAGCGGCACGGTGCTGGAAGCGCGGCTGCCGCTCGCTTCGGAGTCCGTGGCATGACGCGACTCGTGATCGCCGACGATCACCCCATCGTGCGGGAAGGATTGCGGCGGGTGGTGGAAGATGCGCCGGGCGGCGGCATCACGGTCGCCGGAGAGGCGAGCGACGGCGACGAGCTGCTGGCTCGGGCGACGACGTGGAACCCGGACGTCGTCCTGTTGGATATCACGATGCCGGGGCCCGGGTTCGTCGAAACGATTCAGCGGCTCAAAGCGATCCTCCCCCGGGTGCGCATTCTGGTTCTCAGCGTGCAGCCTGAGGATCAGTTCGCGGTGCGGGCGTTGAAGGCAGGGGCTTCTGGGTACGTGTCGAAGAACCTGTCACCGGAGCAGCTGGTGACGGCGATTCACCAGGTCATCCGCGGCGGACGCTATGTCAGCCCGACGCTCGCTCAGAAGCTCGCCGCCGTCGTCGCCGACGGGGCCGACCGGCCGCCGCACGAAGGACTCTCGGCGCGCGAGTATCAGGTCCTCTGTCTCATCGGAGCGGGGAAGAGCGTCAAGGAGATCGCGGCCGTCATGGAGCTGTCGGTCAAGACGGTGAGCACCTACCGCACCCGCATCCTTGAGAAGACGACCCTCAAGTCGAACGCCGAAATCATCCGCTACACCGTGGAGCACGGCCTCGTGCACTGATCCGGTCAGCGTGGGCTCGTCAATCCACGCGGCCCGATGTACTCGGATTGCGGCCGGATGAGGTGGTCCTCGGTGTGCTGTTCGATCACGTGCGCGCACCACCCGGCGATGCGCCCGCAGGCGAACGTCGCGACGAACGAACGGGGCTCGAGGCCAAGCGACTGGAGCACCAGAGCCGTGTAAAACTCCACGTTGGTTCGCAGATTCCGGCCCGGCTTCACCTCCTCGAGCACCCGCAACACGGTCTGCTCCACTGCCCGCGCGAGATCGAAGAGTTTGCGGTCCTCGAGATGCGCCGAGCTCATCGCGTCGGCGACCGTGCTCAGCACCTCGGCGCGCGGGTCCCGCACCTTGTAGACCCGGTGTCCGAACCCCATGATGCGCCGTCCCGCCGCCAGCTCGTTGCGCACCCATCCTTCGGCACGGTCGGCCGAGCCGATGGCTCCCAGCATGTCGAGCACCGGACCAGGCGCGCCGCCGTGCAGCGGGCCCTTGAGGGCGCCGATCGCACCGGTGGCGCCGCTAACCATGTCCGAGCGCGTGCTGGCGATGACCCGCGCGGTGAAGGTCGACGCATTCATGCCGTGGTCGATCACCGTTACCCAGTAGGTGTCGAGGGCGCGGGCCGCGATCGGATCGGGCTCCTTGCCGTGCACCATATAGAGGAAGTTCGCCGCGTGGGAGAGCCCGCCGCGCGGCGGGATCGGCTCCAACCCCTTGGTGATCCGCGCGTGGGCGGCCACGATCGTCGGGAAGCGGGCCGTGAGCATCGTCGCGGCGGCCACATCGGCGGCCGGCGTGATGGCGTCGGGATCGGCGAGGTCGAGCGACAGCGTGGCGCACGCCATGCGGAGAGCATCGATCGGCGCTGCTGATTTCGCGGCTCGCACGACCCGCATCGTCTCGGACGGGATCGTGCGCAGCGTGGCGAGCCGGCTGCGCAGCGAGGCCAGCTCCTCCGCCGTCGGCAGGGCACCGACCCAGAGCAGGTGGGCGGCTTCCTCGAAGCTGATATGGCCTGCGAGCTGCTTGAGCGGGTAGCCCGCGATGATCAGCTCGCCGGCCTGGCCGTCGACGTGGCTCAGGCGGGTCTGTGCGGCCACGACGCCGTCGAGTCCGCGCGGGGTGGTCGGAGCGCTTCCGGGCATGTCGGTTCTCCTGCAGCGCCGGGGTGAAGGGAGCAGCGGCCACCACAAGATACGACAAGCCGTTGCGAGAGGCCTTTTCTCCCACGTAACTTTGGCCGCTCCATGACTCTTTGAGGAGCCCGCAGGAGTGAGGCGTCCGCCGTTCCAGTATCAGCTGCCGCAGTTCGGCGAGCCACCGCTCGCGCAGGCGCCCGAAGCCCGGTTCGCTCCAGCCCCGGCCGACGGGGTCCTCCCCGACGGCTTCTTCTCGACCACCAACCTCCCGACCTACGTGCGCCTCGGGGACGGCTGGCGCCGTCCCCGGCTGCCCCGGATGGACTGCGTCATCGTGCGGGGGTCGGACGGCGACCTGGTCACGACCGAGCCGCGCAAGGTGGCACGCGGGGCGGCGGTCGCGATGGGCTCCTCCGAGGACGGGAGCGAAGGAATCTTCGTCCACGCCGAGGGTTTCCTCGGCGGCGCGCACAGCGCCAACGAATTTCGCTTCATGCAGACCGAAGTATCGCGCGAGCGCCCGGTGGATTACGCAGTGCTCGCCGAGCTGCTCGGCGAGGAACGTGCCCGCGGGGGCACGACGGTGTGGGTCGTGGGGCC
>DASSIL010000197.1:0-5453 GCA_035691925.1 Gemmatimonadales bacterium | reverse complement strand
GTTCCCTCGACGTACTCCATCGTGAGGTAGTACATCCCGTTGACCTCGCCCAGGTCGTAGGTCCGTACGACGTTGCGGTGGGCGATACGCCGCGCCAGGCGGATCTCCTGCTTGAAGCGCTCGATCGCGACCGGATCATCGGCGACGGTGTCGGAGCGCAGCGTCTTGATGGCGACGGGCTCGCCCAGCTCGCGGTCAAACGCCCGGTAGACGACGCCCATCCCGCCGGCGCCCAGGATCTCCTTCACTTCGTACCGATGGGCGAACACCGATCCGGGGCTGAGCCGGTCGCCGCCGTGTCCGAGCGACGGGCGCTCGGCGACCTCGCGCAGGGCCGTTGCGGCCGCCGCTGCGATGTGCTGCGTCGCCGAGCCGGCCGCGGCCTGCGTCATCAACTCGACGAGCTGGGCCTTCTCCCGCAGGTCCTCCACCAGGGCGCGGAACGCCTGGGAGAGCACACCGATCTCGTCGTGACTCGTCACCGGGATGTCGACCGCGTAGTCGCCGTCCTGCACTCTGCGCGTCGCCTTGGCGAGCTGCTGCACGGGCTTGGCGATATGACGCGCCAGCACTCCCGCCGACGCCAGCGCGAGAATGATGCCGAGCGCGATCGCAGCGAGGATCGTCCGCTGCAACGTGCGGAACGCCGCCAGCTCGGCGTCACGGGAGCGATACGACACGAAGCCGCCGCGCACATCACCCGCCGTCGAGCGGATCGCGCCCGCGAGCCCGATGAGGTGCGCGCCGCCGACCCGCGCCATCATCGCCTCGCCCGCCGTGTCTCGCGCCAGGTCCTCGGCGTTCATCCCGGCGGTGAGCGCGGGTCCGATCTCCTCACGCGGCAGCGTGCTGCCTACGACGTAGGGGTGGTTCAGGGTGTCGAGGGCGAAGAAGACGACGTCGGAGCCGGTGGCCTGGTGAATCGCCGCGGCGAGGGAATCGTTCACCTCGTACGTCGCGATCAGCGCCCCCTGAGCGCCCGCTTGCGCCGAGGCTCGGAGCGGCGTGCCGACGGCGACGAACATCTTGTTGCGCACGTCGTCCAGCCAGGCGCCGTTCGACGACTCTCCCGACAACGCGTTCGCCACGAGCGGGGCGCCCGAGAGATTGACGTCGAACTGCTCGGGATAGTCCGTCCGGGCGATGAGAATCCCGTTGTTGTCGGTGACGAGCACCCAGGCGGCGCCGATCAGGTCGCTCACCTCGTTCGCCTGATCGAGGGCATCGGCGCGATCCTTGCCGTGCTTGACCAGCCGCTCGCGGTACTGCGGCACGTCGGTGGCGATAGTGCTGGCGCGCGCGAGCGTCCGCGTCCTCGCACCCAGGAAGTCTTCGACCGACGTGCGCGTTCCCGCGAGGGCCCGGCCGATCGCGGCATCGGCGGTGCGATTGGCCTGGTAGGACGTGACGCCGAAGGTGACGCCCAGCACCGCGACGATCAGCAGTGTGGAGGCGACGAAGATCTTGCCGGCGAGCCCGAACCGCGTTCCGCTAGTAGCGCTCGCGTCCGGCATTCGTGGGGTAATCCTTCCCGAACTTGTTCTTGTGCGGCTGCCAGCGGAAGCCGCGCGCGTTGAGCGTGACCTGGAGTTCTGATACCCCGTTCGGGCCCACGGTCACGTCGCGCACGATCTCCTGCGGAGCCCGCTCGTGCCACACGTGCAGCTTATAGCTCCCCGGCTCGACGCCGCTGATCGTGAACGATCCGTCCCCGCCGGCCTGCGCGAAGTGGCGCGTCCCCATCACCTGCACCAGCGCGACCATGCGCGGGTGCACATTGCAGAACACCCGCACCAACCCGGGATACTTGAACACCATCGTCTTCCCTTCGCCCCGGCCGTACAGGCCGAGATCGAAGCTGTTCGAGTCGGACACCGAGAAGACGTTGTGATCGAACGGGTCGTGGTTGGGGAAGGCTACCGTCGAGCCGACGGGAACGACCAGCACGTGCGGTGCAAACGTTTTGTCGGTGATGGCGATCTCGAACCGGGCGGCCGGCAAGGCGACGCCCTGCCCCACGAGATAGACGACGGCGTCACCGAGATCGGGCGACGGCGCGTTGTCCTTTTCCTGAATGGTGATCCGGCCGCTCACCTGCCCTGCCTGCGCGGCGGCGGGCGCGAAGCCGGCGCTGCTGCCCGCCAGTGCCGCGCCCACCGCTACGGCCCATCGCCTCAACGCTTGACCTCGAAGTCCTGCGCGCCGGCGGGCGCGCCGTCCAGCGAGATCGTCACCTTGTACTTGCCGACCGGCCAGCCGGACGGCTTGGAAATGTGAAACTCGGTGAAGGCGGGTCCCTGTGGCGCGATCGCTTGCGTATCCGCGTGGACCACTTGGCCGGTCTGGAACGTCCAGACCGCGGCAAGCGACGCACCCGTCGAGCTCCCGACGGTTGCGACCGAAGCATAGAACGTGTCCCGGGTCCCGAATGTCGTCAGCGATTGCGCGATCGACTTGTCCGCGCCGATGGCCTTCCCCAGCGAGACGGCGGTGACCGATAGCGGCACGGCGGCAGGGGCAGCGGGCGGCGGTGGGGGCGGGGGCGGAGCTTTCTTGCATGCGACGGCCGCACCTGCGAGGGCAGCAACCATCACACCCCAGCGGCGAGCGTGAGCGATCACAAAGCCTCCTCTTGTCAGGCGGGTGGAATGGTGAGGACCTGACCGGGATGGATCAGGTCCGGGTTCTTGATCTTGTCCGTATTCGCTTGATAGATCGTACGCCACTTGTTGGCGTCGCCGTAGATCTGCTTCGCGATCTTCGAGAGACTGTCGCCCGCCTTCACGGTGTAGGTCCGCGTGGCGGGTGGCGGCGCGCTCGACGAGCTGCCCCCCTCCACATCGGAAAAGTCGGGCATCGGGTCGTCAGGTTTGGTCATGGATCACCTCTGGGAAGGCCAGCGCAACTGTTGCGTCCGGACGCGGGGAGCTTACTGTAGTTTATCCGATCTCGCCAGGAGTCCGCGCGCATGCGCCGCTTGTCGACGCTCTTCGTCTCGCTGCTGCTCGCACACCCCGCCGCGGCGCAGCAGCCGGCCGCAGCCGCACCGGCACCCGCCGCGCATTCGACCGTCGAGTTCTCGGGGCTCGTGCTCATCAACGGCTTCTTCACCAACGCGCGCGTGAACAACAGCGACGTGCCGCAGTTCGCGGAAGCCGACACCTTCGGCGTGGCGGGCACTGGCGGCACCATCCGTCAAACGCGGCTCGGCGCCTTTCTCACCGACCCCGAGGTGCTCGGGGGAACGTTCACGGGCGAGCTCGACGTGGATTTCTTCGGCGGCCAGGAGCCGAGCTCGGGCGATCGTACGTTCCCGCTGCTCCGGGTGCGGCGCGCCGTGGGGACGCTGCAGTGGTCGCATGCGCAGCTGCTGTTTGGTCAGGAGTCGCCGCTCGTGGCCGAGCGGTCGCCGCGTTCGCTGGCGTCGATCGGCTTCCCCGATTTCGCGGGGGCCGGGAATCTCTGGCTCTGGACCCCGCAGGCACGCGTGACGGTCGAGACCGGCTACTCGCTGCGGCTCGCGCTGCAGGGCGCGGTGCTGGCGCCGATCGCAGGGACGCCGCAGACCACGTTCACCACGCAGCCCGACTCGGCGGAGCGCACCAAACGCCCCGCTTTCGAGGGGCGGCTGCGCCTCGCGTGGGGACCGTCCGACGACCCGAGCGAGATCGCGGTCGGCGGGCATTACAGCTGGATCAAGGGGTTCGATACCGCGACGGGCGACACGATCCTCGTCTCGAAGGCAGTCACCGCGGATCTGCGCATCTCGGTGGGCATCGTGGAGCTGATCGGGGAGGCGTACACCGGACAGGCGCTGGCTGGGCTGGGTGGCGGCGGGATCGGCCAGAACACGGGGCTGGGGGGCGTGCCGGTGCGGACGAAGGGCGGCTGGGGGCAGCTCAACGTGAAGGCGGTGAAGCACGTCGTCATCGGGGGCGGCTGCGGCCTCGACGACCCCACTGACGCCGACGTCCTCGCGACGGGCAGGTTGCGCAACTTCGTGTGTGCGGGGCACGCCGACTGGCGGCCCCCGGGCCCGCTCGTGTTCGGGTTCGAGTTCCGGCACTTCGAGACGCGCTACCCGGACGGTGACTTCACCGCCAACCATCTGAATCTCGCCGCGGGATTCCGCTTCTAGCGGTTACAGCTGCTTCAGCAGGCTCACCTTCACGATGGCGTGCTGATCGCTCTGCCAGGTCTGCTGCAACGTCTGCGACCGGCCGTGATTGTAGATGACGTAGAGGTACGACAACGGAAGGTATTCCCACGACAGTCGCACGTTGTAGCTGTCCGAATGGTCGAGGGAATTGTTCTGGTAGAAACCCGTGAGCTGCAGACGCGGGTTCAACGCGAAGCGGCCCTGGACGATCCGCAGGTCGACCGTGGACGTCGTCCTGGATTGGCCGACGTCGACGAAGTGATTGCGGTTCAATTCGGCGATCACGGAGATGTGCGGAATCGGAGCGAAGTGCAGTTTCCAGTCGCCCGACTGCAGCCGGCCGTCGTAATAACTCCCCCATTTGTAGTCCCCGACGAGGCTGACGATCCGGGACGGATTGGTGGTGAACATGATCCAGTGCTGCGTGTAGTGGTACTGCCCCGGTGCTATGGTCACGCCGAGGGGCGCGAAGGACTCGGTGAGGTTCTGATACACCGGTGTGATGGAATACCCGAAGTAGGCGCCGTTTTGAAAGTTGAGCCAAACGGGCCAGAAATAGAGACTGCGCTCGATGAATTTCCCCGTGGACGCCTGCCAGTACCACTCCGGCAAGAAGCCGGGCTCAAATGCGCGCAACACGTTCTTGAACGGCAGGAGTCTTCCCCGGTAGTACCAGTTCATTCCCGGCGTGGTCCCGATCACGTCGGCGCGCGAGATGAAACCCATCTGCGGATCGTACTCCTTCGTCGCCACCGATTGCGTGAGCCACATCTTGTAATGCGTCGTGGAATTGTAGAACTGCGCGAACCCGGCGACGCCGTGGCGGCTCGTGCCGGTCGTGACGGTATGGGAGAGAATCGTGTTGACGGACTGCGCCTCGCTCAGCCGCACCAGGCCATCGAGCGTGCTGGTCACATTCGAGCCGGCGTCGGTATTCTTGACCGTGAGCAGTCCGCCGATGCGGCTCTTCTGCCCGACGTTCGCTGAATACCGACCCACGAACAGATTGGCGGCCGGACTGGTGCCGCTCGAGTCCTGGCGCATGAGCATGGCGCCGTAGTTGCTCCCGGAGCCGCGGCTCACGAAGCGGGCGCCCGCGACGATCGGAATCGGGGTCCCCGCCGCATCGAGGCCGATGGTGCGGCTGAAGAACGGCTGGATATGCATGTAGCCTCCCGACCCGTCCCCCGCCTGCTGGATCGCCGGGCTGAAGAGCGATGCATTCTCGAGAAAGAACTGCCGGCGCTCGGGGAAGAAGACCGAGAACTGCGTCACGTTGTTGACCTGCAGGTCG
>DASSIL010000196.1:0-8272 GCA_035691925.1 Gemmatimonadales bacterium | reverse complement strand
TGATCGCGAGGGTGAGCACCCCGGATCCCGCGATCGTCGTCCGGACCTGCATCGGGCGGTACAGACTGGCGCTGTGCGCCGCGTCGTCCGCATCCCACCATTTCTTGCCGGCGAACACGGCGAGGGCGAGCAGCGGCACCGCGAGGATCCGGATCCACCACGAGCGCCGACGCCGGGCGGCGTCCGGCTCCGTTCCGGGCGCCAGCACGCTTTCGCGCACCGCGGCGCCCACGATCGTGATCGCTCCGCTGAACAGGAAGATGCCGAGCCCGAGGAGGGCGATCGCGAGCGGGGTGTCGAAGCCGAGCCGCCGCGTCGCGATCGAGTTCACCGGGACGATCACTTCCCCCTCGCCTGCGGTGCCGGTGACGTCGACGCGGATGCTGTACGCCCCCGCTTCCATCAGCCAGAGCTGCGCGCTGTAGAGATCTGGTCCGCCGGGGACGCGCCGCGCCCTGTCGGGCGGCGGCTCGAGCGCCGTGGGCCGACCCCCACGCAGCGGCTGGACCAGCACCGCGCGCACGCCGCTGCCGGCGAGTAACCGCACCGTGATCTCCGCCTGTCCCGGGACGATGCCCGGCGGCCGCACGATGACGCGGATGCGATACGGTCCGGCGTCCCCTTCGAAGAACGTATCGGGACTGCCGACGTGCGCGCTCGCCACGACGAGCATCGCAGCGGCGAGCAGCGTCCCCGCCCACCGATTCGTCCACCGGCTCATCGGCGCACGCGCGCCATCCAGGCGCCCCACCACAGGCCGATGCGCGATCCGGCGACGGCGATGGCGATCGCGGTGCCGACGCCCACGATCGTCAGGGGGCTCGCCCGTGTGTTCCAGAACTGATAGCGCCAGGGTCGGAGCTGGACATTGTAGTTCCAGCGCTGCGCGCCGAACACGAAGTTCTCACTCTGCGGGCTCACCAGAAACTGTGACCAGGTCCACTGCACCGCGAGCAGCACCAGCACGAACCCGATTCCCATCAGCGCGGCGCGGGACCAATCGTTCTCCGGGCCGCGGCGCAGCACGAGGTCGATCACGACCGCGGGGATGATGAGCAGGATCGGGAACGGCGGCGGCACAAAGTGGTCGACGGCGTTGTAGATCGGCGCGAGCTTCGGCGTGGCTGGGAAGAGCTGCAGCACCCACAGCATCAGGACGTTCACGCCCATGTAGACCGCCGCGGCGGTGGTCGCGGGCCAGCGCAGCGTGGACGTGCGTGCGCTGGCGACCAGCACGATGGGGAAGGCACCGGCGCAGATCCTGTAGTACGCAGTCGTGTGCGCGTGGTTCGGGAATCCGATGGACTCCATCCACATGATCGCCAGATTGGCGACGAGCAGTCCCGCGGCATAGGCGAACCACCACCGATATGCGCGGAGGTTGGGGTCGCCGGGTGCGGCGTCGTTCTGCCGCGCCGCCAGCATGAATAGGGCGCCGAGCTGGATGCCGGTGAAGCCGAGGGCCAGCAGCACGTGCGGCGGCGAGAGGATCTTCACGTCGAGCCCGTACGCGTTGTGCCACCAGTTGTCGAACGGCGCGGAGGTGATCATGGCGATCGCCCCCCAGATCGCCACCCAGGCGCCGAGCGGTCCGCGGAACCCCCAGAACCGCACCGATGCGTTCCGGTCCGCGTCGCTCCCCGCGAACGTGGTGCGCAACACCAGCCACCCGCACGCCAGGCCGGCGACGATGCCGCCGAGGTAGATCGCCAGGTGTGCCGGCGTCCAGAAGGTGTCGCGTCCGACGGAGCGATGCCACGAAATATCCCAGATGACGCCGACGATGACGCTGGTCGACGCGAACAGCACCGCCGCGAGGTGCGGCGGGAACGCCGGTCGCGCGGCAACGCTGGCGCGCGGCGCGGCGTCGGTAGTGGTCACGGTCATGGCTGGACTCTAGCGGGACAGAATTGGTGGCGCCATCGTTAGGCCGCCCCGACGGGAGCAGCCGAGTGAGCTCCGGACTGTTGTCCAAGGAACGGATCATCGCAGGCCCCGGTTTCAACCGCTGGCTGGTCCCCCCGGCGGCCCTCGCCATTCACCTCTCGATCGGGATGGCGTACGGCTTCAGTGTGTTCTGGCTGCCGCTGTCGCGCGCCATCGGCATCACGGCGTCCGCCCCCGGTGACTGGAAGATCAGCACGCTGGGGTGGATGTTCACCCTCTTCTTCGTCTTCCTCGGCTCATCGGCGGCGGTCTTCGGCCGCTGGGTTGAGGGCGAGGGGCCAAGGAAGGCCGGCGTCGCCGCGGCGTTCTGCTGGGGTGGCGGCTTCCTCATCTCCGCGCTGGGTGTCCGGCTGCATCAGATCCTGCTCCTCTGGATCGGCTCGGGCGTGATCGGCGGTTGCGGCCTGGGGCTGGGGTACATCTCACCGGTGTCGACGCTGATCAAGTGGTTCCCCGATCGCCGCGGCATGGCGACGGGGATGGCGATCATGGGCTTCGGCGGCGGTGCGATGATCGGCTCGCCGCTCGCCAATCTCCTGATGAACCATTTCAAGACGCCGACCTCCGTCGGCGTGCAGGAGACCTTCGTCACGATGGGATTGATCTACTTCGTGGCGATGCTGGCCGGCGCGTTCGGCTATCGCCTGCCGGCGCCGGGGTGGCAACCGGCCGGGTGGACGCCGCCGCCGCCCCAGGAAAAGGCGATGATCACCCAGCGTCAGGTGCACGTGAACCAGGCGATTCGGACGCCGCAGTTCTGGCTGTTGTGGGTGGTCCTGTGGATGAACGTGAGCGCCGGGATCGGCGTCATCGGCATGGCTTCGCCGATGCTGCAGGAGGTGTTCGGCGGCAAGCTGATCGGCGTTGCGGGGGCGCTGCGGGACCTCAGTGAGGATCAAAAGACCCAGGTGGCCACGATCGGCGCGGGCTTCGCGGCGCTGCTCAGCCTGTTCAACATCGGTGGGCGGATCTTCTGGGCCTCGATGTCGGATTACCTGGGGCGCAAACGGACCTACTTCATCTTCTTCGCCCTGGGGTTCGTCCTGTACTGCGCTGCACCGTCGGCCGGGCGGGCGGCCGTGGTCCCGCTGTTCGTCGCCATTTTCTGCGTCATTCTGACGATGTATGGCGGCGGTTTCGCGACGATTCCGGCCTATCTCGCCGACATGTTCGGTACGGTGCACGTGGGCGCCATCCACGGCCGGCTGCTGACCGCATGGTCGGCCGCCGGCATTCTCGGGCCGATTCTCGTGAACTACATCCGGGAGTTCCAGATCGACCGCGGTGTCCCCGCCGCCCAGGCCTACAACACGACGATGTACGTCCTCGCCGGCCTCCTGGTCATCGGTTTCATCGCCAATGCCCGCGTGCGGCCGGTGGCGGAGCGGTACTACATGACCGACGACCAGTTCGCGCGGGAGCTCGCGGGCAAGCGATGAGACGAACGGAGGAATGATGGAGCGACCCAGCGCATCGAGTTGGGCGGCGGTGGCAATCGCCTGGATCCTGGTCGGGATCCCGCTGGCGTGGGGGATCTACCAGACGCTGCAGACGGCGGTGAAGCTGTTCCGCTAGTTCCCGGGGGTGCGGTCCACCCGATAGGCCTCCATCGCGAAGTACTCCGGCAACCCCAGCCGGTCGGCATGGGCGGCGGTCTCGACGTTGCGCGACTCCACCCGTTGCCAGAACTCGCGCTCGTCGTGCCCGCCCGGAAAGGGCATCGTGTCCTTCTGCGACTGGTGCTTGAAGATCGCGAGGATCTTGGCGCGCAGCTCGTCCTGCGATAGCGGTACGAGCACGTCGGCCTCGGTGATCGGCCATTCCTGCCACGCGCCGCGGTACAGCCAGACCTCGGGCCGGATTGCGGGGCTGCGCGCGAGCGCCTGGTCGATCGCCGCCTTGCACATGCGGTGGGTGCCGTGCGGGTCGGACAGGTCGCCGGCGACGAACACGTAGTCGGGCCGCACCTCTCCCAGGAGGCGCTGCACGATCACCACGTCGTCCTCACCGATCGGCAGCTTGCGGACTTCCCCGGTCCGGTAGAACGGCAGATTGAGAAAGCGCGCCGAGCGTGCGGTCAGCCCCACCGCCTCGAGCGCCGAGATCGCTTCCGATTCCCGGATGAACCGCTTCAGGTCCTGCACGACCGGGAGGTCGACGTCGCCCGGCTTCTTGTCCGCGAAGTTGGACAGCACGTCGTGCTGCACGCGCCCGACAGCGGCGGGATCGGCCCCGAGGGCGCGGGCGGCGCGCTCCACGAAGTCGAGATGGCGCCGCACGTCGTGATCGAACACGGCGATGTTGCCGCTCGTCATGTAGGCGACGATGATGTCGTTCTGGTTCTCCGTCAGCTTGCGGAGAATGCCGCCCATCGAGATCACGTCGTCGTCGGGGTGCGGTGAGAACACCAGCACGCTGCGCTTCTCGGGGAGCTTGCGGCGCCCGCGGATCTTGTCGCGCAGCCGGTTGAAAATCTGGCCGTTCAGCGGACCGGGGGAGCCGGCGCGTGCGAGCAGCGGGCTCAAATGGTGCTCGGTGTAGTCCGCGGAGGTCAGCTTGAGGATCGCCTTCCCAGTTCGCTCGGCGAGCCACACGACGGCGCGCTCCGTCAGCGCCGGCGTCCAGTCGACGGGACCGAGCACCCACGGCGTATTGATCCGAGTCAGCTCCGCGGCGGCGGCGAGATCGAGGTAGGCCGTGACGCCGGGGTGCCCCTGCAGGAAGGTCGCGGCGACGTCGGGGGAGGGCTCCCCCTCGACGGCGCGGCGGACGATCGCCGCCTTGTGCTCGCCGGTGGCGATCAGCGCGATCTCCCGCGCTTCCAGGATCGTGGCGACGCCCATCGTGATCGCTTCGCGCGGGACGTTGTCCTCGCCGAAGAAATCGGCCGCCGCGGCCTTGCGGGTGAGGCTATCGAGCGTCACGACGCGGGTGCGGGAATCGGCCGCGGAGCCGGGCTCGTTGAACCCGATGTGACCGCTCTGCCCGATCCCGAGCAGCTGAAAGTCGATCCCGCCGGCGGCGGCGATGGCGCGCTCGTAGGCGGCGCACGCGTCGGCGACACGCTCGATCGGTGTGTCGCCGGCGGGGAGATGGGCCTGCTCGGGCTTCATCCCGACGTGCGCGAAGAAATTCTCCCACATGTAGCGCCGGTAGCTGTGGGGGCTCTCCGGCGACATCGGGTAATACTCGTCGAGGTTGAACGTGACGACGCAGGAGAAATCGACTTCGCCCGCCGCGTGGCGGCGAATCAGCTCGCGATAGACACCGAGAGGGGTGCTGCCGGTCGCGAGTCCCAGGACGCAGCGACCGGTCGCGGCGGTGGCGCGCCGGATCGTGGCGACGATCCGGTCGGCCAGCAGCAGGGCCAGCTCGTCGGCATCGGTGACGACGACGGTGCGGAGACGCTCGCGGTCGCGGGGTCCCTCCACCACCGCGTCAGACCTTCACTTCGATCGCCGCGCCGCGCTTGTACCGGACGTAGAGCCAGGCCATCGGCACGATCAACAACCCCGCCGCGAGAATCGTGAGCGCGAGGAGCACCGCCGCGAGCAAGACCCCGCGCTGCGACGCCTCGGCGGCGTCGAACAGGGCGGTGTCCTGGTCGTGCAGCAGCACGATCATCGCCTGGCGCGCCTTGGTCGTCGTCTGCGCGTCGGTCGAGTTCAGCCCTTCGAGCACCTGCCGGACCAGGTCCTTCTCCTGATCGTTGGCGAGCGAAGCCCCGAAGCGGGACAATTCTCCCTGCAGCGCGCTGCGGATGCTGTCGCGCTGGGCCACGACGGTGGCGCCCGTGTACATCGGGTCGGAGCTCGTGGCCATGCTGCGCCAGACCTCGTAGCGAGCGTTGTAGCGGTGCAGCATCTCGCTCGCCTGGGCTCCCCGGGTGACCGTCGCCGAGGCGTGCGCCAGCGACTTGATGAGGAGCGCGCCGATGATGAGCGCCGCCACCAGCGTCGCCGCGCTGATCGTGACGGCGATACCCGGCCGAATCAACGTGTAGTCCTTCATCGCAATCGCGAAGGACGACCGGGGCATGGACATGCGTGGCGGAGGAGTGCTCATGGACGGCTCGCCTGTGTTCGGGTTATGGTCGCCCCACGCTATCCGCGGCTCCCGGGGGTGTCAATACTACTGCAGCGCATGATCGAGCGCTTCCGCCGCCGCGCGAATGGCGGCGGCATAGCGATCGATCGCCTGCGCGACCCGCGCCGCCTCCGCCTGAGCCTCCGCAGTGTGGCGCGCCTCCACCGCCTCCCGGATTCCGGGCATCGTCTTCACGCCGTAGCCGGTATAGGCGCCCGGCGCGTAGACGAGGTGCCGGAACCAGGGCCGTCGCGGCAATCCCGCTGAGTCGGACAGCGCCTGCTCCGTAAGGGCGAGCTGATGATTGACCTGGGTCAGTGCCGCCGCGTGCCGCTCCACTCCCGTGGCGCTGTCCACCGCGGCACTCGAGCGCTCCCAGACGGCGGCGGCACTGTCGAGGTGCTGGAGCGCCGCGCGGACCGCGGCGAGATCGAGTCCCTTGGTGGTGTCGTTTGCGCCGGCGAGCTTGGCGATCTCATCGGCGTACTTGTGGTACGTGCGCGCGGCGGCGCGGAAGTCGTACGGCAAGAGCGGCGCATCCGCCATGCGGAGGATGGCGGTGGCCATCGTCTGCGCTTCGGTGACGCCGTACACGTACCCCGTATCGAGGAACCGCTCGTAGAACGTGTAGCTGTCGTAGATGGAGTGGTAAATCCCGCTGTGCGCCGCCCCGCCGTAGCGGATGTCCAGCGCAGGAACACCGAGGTGATCGATGAACGCGGTGTAGTCCGAGCCGGAGCCAAGCGCGCCGATAGTGAAGCTCGTATCGCTCGTGGTATCCCGGGCCGCCCGCTCCGAGCGCGCGTGGTCGCGCTGGGCTTCGAGCGCACTCTTCTTGACCTTGGGGTCGGGGACGTCGCGCGCCACTTCCATCACGAAGCGTTCGAGCGCGTGGGATCCGTTGACCTCGAGCCATCCCGCATCGTTGGTGTCGGAGTTGTAATAGACGACCGCCTTGGTGCGCAGCTCATCGGCGTGCGCTTCGGCCCACTCGGTGGAGCCGAGCAGCCCCCACTCTTCGCCGTCCCACGACGCGAACATGATCGTGCGTGCGGGGCGCCAGCCGGTCTTCAGGAGCGCCGCGATGGCCCGTGCCGTCTCGTTCAACGCCGCCTGGCCGGAGATCGGATCCTCGGCGCCGTTCACCCAGGCGTCGTGATGGTTGCCATAGATCACCCACTGATCGGGCCAGGTGGCTCCGCGGACCGTCGCAATCACGTCATACAGCGGCCGCGTCTTCCAATCGAATCGGGTAACGAGATGCACGCGGGCGGGGCCGGCGCCGATGTGATAGGTGATCGCCAGCGCGCCGCGCCACGCTTCGGGCGCCGTCGGCCCCTTGAGGGACCGGAGCAGCGGCAGCGCGTCGCCGTAGCCGATCGGGAGTACCGGGATCTTCATGAGGGTGATCGCCTCGGCCTGCGTCAGGCGCCGGCCACCCGGCACCGACGCCCACCCGGGGCTTTCCGGGTCCCCCGGGTACACCGGCATGTCCATCACGCTGCCGCGCTGCACGCCGGTCGCCGGGCGCATCGGGCCCACGGGATAGGGATCGTCGACCCAGAAGCCGTCGTCCTTGGGGTCGGAATAGATGATGCAGCCGATCGCGCCGTGCTCCGCGGCGACCTTCGGCTTGATGCCGCGCCACGACTGCCCGTAGCGGGCGATCACGATCTTCCCCCGTACACTGATCCCGAGACTGTCGAGGACGTGGTAATCCTCGGGACGGCCGTAATTCACGTAGACCAGCTCGCCCGTCACGTCGCCGTCGGCGGCGTAGGCGTTGAACGTCGGCAGCTGGTCGGTCTGGCCAGTGGTCGGATCCTGGGTGAGCGCCGGCTCGCGCAATAGCGCCGCGTAGCGCGTGGGCGCGACGAGCTCGAGGCGCCGGATCACAGGGCGCGGCATCAGGGCCTCGAATTGCTCGATGTGGGCGTCGAACCCCAGGGCGCGATAGCGCGCCAGAATCAGCTCGGCGACGTGACGCGAGCGCTCGGTGCCGGCCTCGTGCGGTACGGCGGCGTAGCGCCGCACCAGCGCCCGCAGCGTGTCGCGGCTCGGCACGCCGCGCACCAACGCCTCGTGGCGGCGCTCGCTGTCCTGCTGCGCGTTCGGGAAACCATGAATCGCGGGATCCTGCTGAGCGGCGAGTGAAGAGGTCAGGGCAACCAGAAGAAGGAAAGTCGGACGGACCACGACGGACCCTCGAGGGGAAAAGGCGGGGGGAAATCTACCCCAA
>DASSIL010000195.1:0-4685 GCA_035691925.1 Gemmatimonadales bacterium | reverse complement strand
GAGGTGGCCACGGTCTCGATCGTTGCGAAGAACAGGTACTCCGGCAGGGCAGGCGGCCTGCCCCATCCGACCAGGGGGGGAACGTAGGTCACGACACCGTTCACCAAGGTCACGATACCGCCGGCGATGATGTTCGCCAGTCGATTCGTCCGAAACGGAAGCAGTCGGGACGCCAGGATCATGGCGATGGGTATCTCCATCAACACCGCTGAACCCATCAGCACCCATGCAGGGAGGGGTTGGAATGGAGTTCGCGAGCCAGCCATGGCCCACAGCGCGAGAACATCCGCGTACAGGTAGTTCAATAGCGCGAACGTCCACAACATGGACAACCGCTCCCGCGTGTCGTGCATGCGACCTCCCCAGGCAACACCATGGCCAGGTCCGACGGAATCGACCCTTCGCGCTTCAGTGTCGCGGCGCGGCGGCCCGGCGCGAAGTCGATTGCGACGAAATGCGATGGCGTCCGACGAGGTGCGGCGCGAGGGGATTGAACGGCGGCAGGCTACAGTTCGCGGAACAGGTGGACGTAGCTGCGGCTCACCGGCAGCACGTCGTCACGATCTTTCAGGTGGACCTCGGCGGTCTCGTTGTTGCCGCGCGTGATGCGGTCGATGGCCCGCAGGTTCACCACGACGGAGCGGTGGATTTGCGCGAACTGCGCCGGGTCGAGCCGCGTGACCAGCTCCTTCAAGGGAGTGCGAACCAGCGCTTCGGCGGGTTCGCCACGGTCGCCGCGCCACGCCACGCGGGTGTACTTCGTGTCGGAGCGGAGGTAGTCGATGTCCTCGACCGGGATCAGGCGCAGGGACGCCCCGGCCTGGGCTGGGATCCAGCGCAGCGGTGCGGCGCTGGGCTCGCGCTGGAGCCACGCGAGCTGAGCCGCAAGCCGTTCGAGCAGGGACGCGGTGTTCGACGCTGGCTGTGCGGCCTCGAGCCGGCCCTTGAGGCGCGCGACGGTCTCGGCGAGGCGCACCGGCTCGACCGGCTTCACCAGGTAATCCAGAACACCCTGGGCGAAGGCCTGAACCGCGTACTGGTCGTACGCGGTGACGAACACCAGGTGGGCGCGGCTGCCAATCCGGTGCGCGGCCTCGACGCCCGAGAGGCCCGGCATGTGGACGTCGAGGAAGCAGACATCGGGACGCCGAGCCTCGAACAGCTCGACGGCCTCGCGGCCGTTCCGCGCCTGCGCGATCACCTGGAGTTCCGGCCAGATCTGCGCCAGCTGGCTGGCCAGCGCCTCGCGCAGGACCGGCTCGTCGTCGGCGATGAGTGCGGTCGGGCGCGCCGGCATCAGTCCTCCACCGTGCGGGCCGGGAACTCCAGCACGACGGAGACGCCACTCGGTCGCTGTGGCGCCATGCGCAGCTCGGCATCGCCAAAGAAGGTGAGCTGCAGCCGCTCCCGCAGGGTTGAGAGGCCGGTGCCGAGTCCGCCGTTCGCGGCTTTGAGGCCCGCGCCCGTGTCACGGACACGCACCACGCAACGCTCGCCGCGTCGTTCGACGTGAATGTCGATGAGGCCGCCCTCCTCGCTCGGATCGATCCCATGGCGCACCGCGTTCTCCACCAGCGTGAGCAGCGTCATCGGCGGACAGCGCAGCACCCGTGCTGCCTCGTCGACGTGCAGCGCGAACTGGAGGCGATCGGGCATGCGCACCTGCATCAGCTCGAGATAGGCCTGGACCAGATCCAACTCCTGACCGAGCGTGGTGGCCGGCTCGTCCAGGCGCGGCACCGCCGCACGGAGGTACGCGACGAGGCTTCGCAGCACGACCTTGGCCTGCGGCGATCCTGCATCGACGAGCGCCTGCACGTTGGCCAGCGTGTTGAACAGGAAGTGCGGGGCGACCTGCGCTTGCAGCAGGCGCAGACGCGCCTCCGATGCCTGACGCTCGAGCTCGCTGCGCGCGAGCTCGAAGGCGAGCGCCTGGTGGCGCGCGAACGCCTCCTTCTGCCGGACGAGAGCGCCCAGCGCCGCCCAGGGCGCAATCAGGATCCCGAGCGTGGTGAGGATCCAGAAGCCATCGAAACGCTGCGGGACGTCGTAGAAAGGCGGAGCCCCAGGAGCGGTCGACAGCCAGTAGATCATTGCGGTGCCGACTGGCATCGCCAGGGCGACGCCCACGACCTGGAGCACCCAGCGCTCGATCCACCGCGGCAGGCGCTTCGGCCGCTGCTCGAACAGCCCGAACACCAGCATCGCGGTGAGCCCGAGGAACCCGGTGCACGCGAGTGCCGAGAGGGGCGTCGGCCTCCAATGATGCCAGGGTGGAACGCTGGGGATGCCGAGCAGCAGGCCGAGTGCGATCGAGATCCCGAGCGTGAACCGGATCCGTCGCCAACCCAGCATCATGGCCAGGCCGTGGGGTTTGGCGGGCAGCGCGGCAACATGCATGGTGCGAGGATACTCCGCCCCGTGGCTGCTCTCTGGCTACATCTAAATGGCCCGGCGCGTCGCCGCTGTTCCGACAACTTGCCTCACCGGGATGCGGAGCGCTCCGGGGGCGGCTGGTAGCCGGGCTTTCCGGTCTGCCAGTAGAGGAATGCCAGCTGGTCCGCGAGCTCGTGGTCGCGCTGCGACTTCGATGAGCCCATGCCGTGTCCGGCGTCGAAGTCCACCAGGAACAGCACCGGCCGGCCGCTGGTGGTCGCCGCCTGCAGATGCGCGGCCATCTTGCCCGGCTGCCACGGCGCGACGCGCGGGTCGTTGAAGCCGGAGGTGAGCAGCACGGCCGGATACGCCGTGCCGGGCATCACGTGCTGCGTGGCATCCACGGCGTAGAGCGCGCGGAAGCCGGCCTCGGTCTTCGTCGATCCGTATTCGAGCGAATTGGCCGGCCCGTCCGTGCCGTACTCGCAGCGCAGCGCGTTGTTGTCGCCCACGCCGTTGAACACCACGCGGAACAGATCCGGCCGCACCGTCGTGGCCATGCCGACCGTGATGCCGCCCGCGCTGCGGCCCTCGATCGCCAGCGTCGACGGCGAGCCGTAGCCCTGCTTCACGAGGTACTCGGCGCAGGCGATCAGGTCCTTGTAGCTGTTGGGTTTGGTCTCCTGTTTGCCCGCGAGGTGCCACTCCTCGCCGAACTCTCCCCCGCCGCGCACGTGCGCGACCGCGTACACACCGCCGTCCTCGAGCAGCGTGAGGTATCGGGACACGAAGCTCGGGGTGATGGGGATTCCGTAGGCGCCATAGCCCGTGAGCCACACTGGACTCCTCCCGTCCAGCCGGATGTCGCGACGGTGCACGATCGAGAGCGGGATCGGCGTTCCATCCCAGGAGCGCGCCTTCATCTCGTCCACGGTGTACGCGGACAGGTCTTCCTTCCATAGCGGCACGATCGAGGTCCGGAGCGCGCCCGGGCCGTCCAGGCGGTAGTACGCCGGCGGCGAGAGCCAGCTGACCATTCCTGCGAGCACCACGGGCGACCCCGGATCGAGATACGGCCCGTAGAGCGCGCCCTGGATCGGGAGCGCGACGTCCTCCAGCCGGCCGCTGGCGAAGTCGTAGCGGCGCAGGCGGCCCAGCCCGCCGTCCAGATCCCGCACATAGAGGGCGCCCGAGGACGCGTCGATCTCCTGGATCACGCGCTCGCTCGGCGCGACCACGGTCTCTGCCTTCGAGAGATCAGGCCTCGACGCGTCCACCGCGATCACCCGGTAGCGCGGCGCGTCCTTGTGGGTGAGCAGATAGAGCTTGTCGCCGTGGGGAACGATCTGCGTCACCGCGTCGTCCACGTCCGCGATCCTCACCCACGGCGACAGCCGGCCACGGGCATCGCCGCGCGCCACGTACGCCGTGACCGCGGGATCGGCGCCGTGGCTGATGACGGCGATCACGTAAGGCGAGCCGGCGGTGCACTGAATGAACGGATAGTCCACCGGTGTCAGCGGCAGGGATCCGGGAACGCCGGTGCCGATCACGGCGCGGTCGCTATCGGGATCGGTTCCGACCACGTGCAGGCACGCGCGGCTGTTCAGGTACTGCTCGGTGTCGTTGGCGTGGGGGTCGACCTTGGCGAAGCGGTTGTAATAGAAGGAGCGATTGTCGGCCCGCCACGACGGGCTGCCGTAATCGGCGCGGTCGATCGCCTCCGGCCACTCGTGCGGGTCGGCGACGTCGAGGATGTGGATGACGCTCTTCTCGGAGCCACCGGGCGAGATTCCATAGGCGACGCGGGACCCGTCGGGCGAGGGCTCGAAGTAGTCGATCGCGAAGTGATGTCCGGGCGATGCGCCGCGATCGGGATCGACCAGCAGCTTCTCGGCGCCGTCCATGCCGTCGCGGACGAACAGCTTGAACGTGTCCCATCCCGGCTCGAGCTTGAGATAGAACAGCCTGCCCCCCGCCTGATGCACCTGGAACGCCGTCGTGCCGCCACCGGTGTGAGCCGCGATCCGCCGCTGCAGCGAGTCGCGACCCGGAATGCGGTCCAGCAGTGAGCGCGCATAGCGGTCTTCCGCACGACACCACTGCTCGAAGGACGGCGCGTGGCGATCCTCCATCCAACGGTAGTCGTCGGTGACCTTGGTGCCGAAGTAGTCGTCCACCACCGGCACCCGCGGCGCCACGGGAGGACCGTTCAACGCGTGACCCGAACGGCTCACGGTCGCGGAGTCGCCATGCGCAACGTGGGCCGCGACGGCCCCGGCGAGCGTGAACGCGACGATGGCGAAGCC
>DASSIL010000194.1:0-10263 GCA_035691925.1 Gemmatimonadales bacterium | reverse complement strand
CGTGGACCGTGTGGTGTTGATCAGCCCCGCCGGCACCTTCGTGGTCGGTCTCCCCTGGTTTCTCCTGCGCGTCATGTTCCGGCGCCTCATCCTGCGCCAGAAGGCGCGGGACATCACCGAGCTGCTCGGCCCGGGAGCCCGACTCGATCCACGCGACGCCGCGTGGGGTGCGCTCATGGCCATCGTCCTCGACCAATCCGCTCGGCCGAATCTCGTCGCGCCGATCGTCTTCAGCACGCGCGAGCTCGCGACGATTCGCGCGCCGACGCATCTCTTGGTTGGCGAGAACGAGGTGCTCTACGACCCGCACCGGGCGCTCGAGCGGGCGATGGCACGCATGCCTGGCCTCACGGGCGCCGTCGTTCCGGGCGCGCATCACCTTGGCGCGCTGGCGTGTCCCGAGGATGTCAACGAGCGCATCGTGAAGTTCCTCCAGGGAGACCGGAGCGAACGGGGATCGACTGCTGCGATCTCCACTCCGTCGCCGCTGTGACGGGTCAGGGCAAGTATCCCCGACCCTGGCCTACCTCCTGCCACTCCCGAGCCACAGCAGCGCATCCATGATCAGCTGATCCTCGACGGGATCGCCGAACGTGTGTGACAGTGTCCGGTTCGTTGTGTCGTACCTGTGCTCGTAGTCGATGTCGTTGTGACCCATGTTGAAGTAGATCATCCTGTATTTTCGGTTGGTCCACACCACTGGGTAGTAGCCGTTATGCCAGATCTCTTCCGGCTTCGGCCCCGTCCCGAGCGGAAAGCTCGCCGAGTCGATGGCAAGAAGAATGTCGATGTCCGGATTGAGCCGCAGATCCTTCTCCCAGCGATACCACTCGTTCGGTGAGGATGTGAACCTCGCCGGCAGGTGACGGGTCGCCGGATGCCTGCGGTCTTCGACCCGCAGCACGGCCGACGTCGGCCGCCACGTGTTGCTGACGTACGACCCCGAGCCGAGGAATATGTTGTGGTACCAGTCCCAGTCGGCCGGAACGGCCGAAGGGGTCAACGCAAATCCTGCGAAATGAAATCCCATCCATGCGCCGCCGTGCTCCATGTACGCCTGAAACGCGGCGCGCTCGGCCGGGTCTTCCGGCCGGGTGTCCAGGAATACCACCACGTCATACTTCGCAAGGAACGCCGCATTGAGATTGCGCCAATCGGAGGTGGTATCGAACCGAAAGTGATGCTGCTCCGCCTTCTCGGGGAACCACCGAACCGCCTCGTGCACGAAACTGATGTGGGCGGCATCCTGCTGCGCGGTGAAGAACGCAATCACGCTGAAGGCTGCCGCAACCCTCAGGGCATTGGGCCATATCACGGGCTCGCAGTTCATCGCTCAGAAGGTACAAGCTCTTGTCCGCTGGTCAGCGTCTGCTGCGCCGTCCCTCTAGTCTCTCGCGTCAGGAATGTTTGTGATGGTGCGGAGCCGGCGGCCGATCGTCGTGGGAATCCCGAAGGGCGCAGTAGCGCTTCTCCTCGTCCGGGCTATCATTGAATTGCTCCGTACAGGGGCTCGTGAATTCATACGGCTTTATTGAGCTTCTGCGGCCACGCCGGTCGCAGCGTGTGGGCGCCACAGCTCGGGGGCTCCCATATCGTTGTGCCATCGGCCCCCCACACCTGGAGGCGTTCTTGAGACTGATGCACAAGGGAGTACTGGTTGCCTGCGCGGGACTGTTCGCCGCGACGCACGTGGCAACCGCACAGATGCAGCAAGCCGCCCAGCAGACGCTGCCCGCGAACCTCGCCGCGACGAAGGCAGCGCTCGACAAGTATCAGGATCCCATTGTCGCGGTCCGCGACGGCTACTTTTCGACGCTCGGGTGCGTGGATTATCCCAAGGGTGGCAGCGGCGAGGGCCAGATGGCCTACAAGCCGGGGGGGATGGGCGTACACTTTCTCAATCCCGCGCTAATCGGGCCGGCGCTCGATTCGCTCAAGCCACAGGTCCTGATCTACGAACCCGTGGGCAACACGCTGAAGCTCGTGGCCGCGGAATGGTTCATGCCGACCGCGATCGCGAAAGAGGCGCCGGTGATCTTCGGCCGCAAACTCGATGGCCCAATGGAGGGACATGCTCCCATTCTCCCTCCCGAGCTGCACCATTGGGACCTGCATGTGTGGCTGTGGAAGGACAACCCCAACGGTCAGATGCATCCGACCAATTCGAACATCCACTGTCCCGACGGGCCGTACACGTTCCACGAAATGGCCACCAAGATGGTGGAGCACTAACCGAAGAGCGCGTCGTCCGGGTGGCCACGTCAGGGCAATGGAGGCTCGAACGTGGCCGCCCACCCTCCAGTGTTGCGACTCAGAGGACCCGATCCCGATATGTTTCGTCCCCTGGCAGCTGTGATCATGTTGGCAGGTACCATGGCCGCACAAACACCCGGACAGTACGCCGACGTCAACGGGCTTCACCTATACTACGAGCGGCACGGCCCCGCCGATGCCAAGGGCCCGCCCCTCGTACTGCTGCACGGCGGCGTGGGCGGCATCACGATGTTCGGTCCCAACCTCCCTGCGCTCGCCGCGGGACAAGCGGTCATCGCCGTCGAGTTGCAGGGACACGGACACACCGCCGACATCGACCGCCCGCTGCGCTACGAATTCATGGCCGACGACATCGCGGCGCTGCTCGCACAGCTCAAGATCGCACAGGCCGATGTGCTGGGATATTCGATGGGCGGCGGCGTCGCCTTCCAGATCGCGATCCGGCATCCCGCGCTGGTGCGCCGGCTCGTCGTCGTGGCGGAGCCGGTCAAACGCGCCGGCTACTTCCCTGAGGTCCTGGCGGCCTTCGACCACATGGGCCCCGCAGCGGGCGCCGTCATGAAACAATCGCCGCTCGCCACGATGTACCCGAACGTCAACTGGGCCACGCTGTTCACGAAGATCGGCGACATGGAGCGCCAGAACTACGACTGGTCGGCGGACGTCGCGAAGATCGCGAGCCCGACGATGCTGGTGTTCGCCGATGCGGACGCCATCACCCCGTCTCACATCATGGAGATGTGGGGACTCATCGGTGGCGGAAAGCGCGACGCCGGACTCGACGGCTCGGGCCGCCCGCCAGGCCGGTTGGCGATCGTCCCGGGGACGACGCACTACGATCTGTTGTCGACCGACGCCATGGCGCGGCTCGTCATTCCGTTTCTGGAAAAACCCTGACTCGAGCCTTGGGAGGTGCGTGATGCCACACACCGGATGGTTAGCCGGACTGACGCTGGCGGTGTCCCTCACCCTCGGCGTCACGGCGCGCCGTCCCGAGCCGGCGCCGGGCGTCGTCGGCACCTGGAGGCTGGTCTCGGCAAAGGTCAACGGGAAGGCGGTCGAGGTCTCCGCGGGAACCACTGTCCTGAAACACCTCACGCCGACCGATTTCGTGTTCGTCTATTACAACGAGCAGGGCCTGATCACGGTCGCCGGAGGCGGACGCTATACGCTCACGGGCAACCGCTACGAAGAGTCGGTGGAGTACGGTGTCGGGGAGGGGATGGCGCCGTACATCGGAAAAACCGAGGTGTTCACGCTGCGGATCGACGGGGACCGCTGGTACCACTCCGGCACGGAACACGACGGCTCGGTGGTCGAAGAGATCTGGGAGCGCGCGCGACGCTGAGCTGTGAAAGGCGAGCAACTGGAGAGGCTTCTCAGAGCACCTTTGCGACAAGTAAGCCGGCGAGGAACGCGAGGGCGGCGATCAGAATCAGCAGGCTGCGCTGCATGCCCCGCGCTGTGTCGAGTGTTGCCGGCCCCGTCGCGCTGAAGAACGTCACCGCCTCGAGCGCCCCGCGCAGATCCAGCGCTGTCGGGAAGCGGTCCCACGGATCCTTTTCCAGGCACCGCATGATTGGGTCCGCAAGGCCCTTCGGGATCGTGGGATTCAGATCGCGCAGCGGCACCGGCGCCTCGTTGATGTGCTTCGCCAGCGTGTCGGCGGCATCCCGACCCCGAAACGGAGGTCGACCCATCAGCATGCGATATCCGAGGACCCCCATCGAGTAGATGTCCGATCGATGGTCGATCTCCGGAAGGCCGCGTGCCTGCTCCGGCGACATGTACTCCGGCGTTCCGACCACTGGCCCTGCCGAGGACTCTTCGACTTGATCGGTCAGCGCCTTGGCGATCCCGAAATCCATCAGCAACACCTTCTGCAGCTCGCCCTCGAGAAATACGTTGGCCGGCTTGATGTCCAGGTGCACCATCTTGACTCGATGGGCCGCGGCCAGGGCGTCGGCCAGCTCGCTCAGGATGCGCCGCGTCTCGAGTGGCGGCAGGCGCGACCGGCCCATCCGCGCTTCGAGCGTCGATCCCTGCACGTACGGCATGACGTAGTAAATCAACCCGCCGCGCTCGCGAATGTCGTAGATCGGGACGATTCCGGGATGACGCAGCTTCGCCAGCGCGATGCTCTCGTTGCGGAAACTGTCTACGAACGCCTTCTTCCCCACCAGATCGGGCCGAATCACCTTAATCGCCACGATCCGGTCGAGTCGCCGGTCCCTGGCCCGGAACACACGGGCGAAGCCGCCCTGGCCAAGGACCGTGAGGAGCTCGTATTCGGCGCCCAGGACGTTGCGCAGCAGATCGTTGAAGGCAGTCGCTGAGAGCCGTGGCTGCGCGGCGGAGTGTTCCGCGCTCTCCGGGTTGACGAGGGTGGCTTCGGAGTCCCCAGTAACGACGGTGGCCTCGGAGTCCCCAGTGACCACCGTGGCGTCATGGTCCGCGTTGCGGGAGGTCGGCGTCCCGCAACGGGGGCAATACAGATCGTCGGGCCCAAGGGGCCGACGGCAGGAGGCACAGCTGTGGGGCACCTCAGGCATGTCCTCTAACCTCGGGGCAGCCGGTCCCGGCATCAAGTCCGGCATGAAGGACCTTAGGTGATCGTCCGCATTCTCAGGCCTCACTGGAGGCTGCTGTCGATCGCCGGCGCGGCGGTGCTCGTCGAGGGAGCGGCGGACCTCGTCGGGCCGTGGCCGATCAAGATCGTCCTTGACTACGTGATCGGGTCCCGGCAGCCACCGGCCTGGCTCGACACGCTCGCCCGCTACGCGCCCGGCCACGGCCAGCAGGCGTTCCTCGCGCTGGCCGTCATCGTACTGCTCACCGTGACGGTGGCGAGCGCGGTCAGCTCCTACACCGAAGACTACCTCACCACGACGGTCGGCCAGCGTGTCATGCACGACCTGCGGCATGACCTCTATCACCACATCCAGCGTCTCTCACTATCGGAATACGACCGGCAGCGCACCGGCGACCTGATCAGTCGTATCACCGGGGACATCGAGGCCATCCAGGATCTCGTCGCCTCGGCGCTGCTCGGCATCGTCCTGAACGTCCTCGTCCTCACCGGCATGATCGCCATCATGTTCGCCCTGAACTGGCGATTCACCCTGGTCGCGCTCGCCATCACGCCGTTCCTTTTCCTCGAGGTGTACAGCCTCACCCGGCGGAGCAAGCGCGCGACGAGTGCGGTCCGCCGCAAGCAGGGTGAGGTCGTTGCGGTCGCGCAGGAATCCCTCTCCTCGCTGCGCGTGGTTCAGGCGTTCGGCCAGGAGGACTACGAAGAAGAACGGCTGGAGCGAGAGACACTCGAGAGCATCCGGCTGGCGCTGGACGCCCGCAAGTTGAAGGCCAGACTCTCGCCCATCGTCGACGTGCTGGTCGCGATCGGCACCTGTCTCGTGCTCTGGTACGGGTCCCACCTCGTGCTCAACGGCGCGCTCACGCCGGGGGCGCTCGTCGTGTTCGTGCTCTACCTCGGCAAGATGTACAAGCCGATGCGCGACCTCTCCAAGCTGACGGACACCGTGGCCAAGGCGCTCGTGGGCGCCGAGCGGATCGAGGAGATCGCCGCGATCGAGAGCCAGGTGCGCGACCTCCCCGGCGCGCGGCAGGCCCCGCGGTTCCGGGGGGAGATCACCCTCGACCACGTGCGGTTCGGCTTCGACGAGACGCAGTCGGTCCTGACCGACGTCTGCTGCGCGATCGGTGCCGGACAGTTCGTGGCGCTGGTAGGTCCTTCGGGCGGTGGCAAGTCCACCGTCCTCAGCCTGATCGCCCGGTTCTACGACCCCAGGGACGGGGTGGTGCGGATCGACGGTGTCGACGTCCGGAGCTATACGCTGAAGTCGCTGCGACGGCAGATCAGCTTCGTGCTGCAGGACACGATCCTGTTCCGCGCACCGATCTGGCAGAACATCGCCTACGGCAAGCCCGAAGCCTCGCACGAAGAGATCGTCCGCGCGGCCAGGCTCGCCAATGCCCACGACTTCATCCTGCACACACCGCACGGCTATGAGACGATGGTGGGAGAGCGCGGCGTGAGCCTCTCCGGAGGTGAGCGGCAGCGCATCGCCATCGCCAGGGCCATCATCCGGGATGCTCCGATCCTGCTGCTCGACGAGGTGAGCACCGGCCTCGACGCTCAGGCGGAGGAGGTGGTGTTCGAAGCGCTCGCCCGGCTCATCGCCGGGAGGACGACCGTCGTCGTGTCACATCGGCTGGCCACGATCCGGAACGCCGACCGCATCTTCGTCCTGGACGGTGGGACGATCGTGGAAAGCGGCACCCATGAGGAGCTGGTGTCGCAACAGAAGCTCTACGCGCAGCTCCACGATATTCAGCTGCGCGAGGAGGATCGCGGCACGGTCATCGCCGTGTCGCGCACGCCGTCAACGAGCGGGTAACGTCGGAGCGATCAGTGCGGCCGCGGACCGGAGTTGCTCACGAACGCCAGCCGCTTCCCGTCGGGCGACCACGACGGAACGTTGATCGTTCCCTGCCCCCCGTACACATAGGCGATCACCCGCGACGCCCCGCCGGCCACCGGCATCAGCCGCAGCATGACGTGCTTATAGAACGGATGATCGTCAGCCGCGACGTCGGCGGGAAACGAGATGAACACCATCCATTTGCCGTCGGGCGACAGGTGCGGGAACCAGTTGTTGAACCCGTCGTTCGTGATCTGCTGCTGGTCGCTCCCGTCGGGCCGCATGCGCCAGATCTGCATGCGGCCGGTACGCGCCGAGTTGAAGTAGATGTGCGCGCCGTCGGGAGAATACTCGGGCCCGTCGTCGAGACCGGGGGCGGTGGTCAGCCGAATCTCGTTGCCGCCGCTCGCCCGCGCCTTGTACACATCGAACTCCTCGTGCCGCTGGCCGACGTAGACGAGCCACTGCCCGTCGGGCGACCAGCCGTGCAGGTATGACGGCCCCTGGGCGGTCACGCGCCGTGGCGTGCCGCCCGATGCCGGGAGGACGTACACGATCGATGCTCCGCTGTCCTCCGGCGAGTGGTTGCTGATCCCCAGCATCCGTCCATCGAAGGACAGGACGTGGTCGTTGTTGTTGCGCGTCGCGAAGCCGGTGTTGATCGCCTGCGCCGACCGGGACGCCAGGTCGAAGCGATACAGCCGCCCCTCCTGCGCGTAGATCAGCGCGGCTCCGTCGCGCGTCCAGTTGGGAGCCTGGAACGAGCCGTCATAGCGGTGGACGACCGTCGCGTTGCCGCTGCCCACGTCCAGGATCTCGAGGCTCGAGCCGAGATAGTCGCGATAGGGGACGAGCTTCGGCCCGGCGGGAATCGTGATGCGCACGTTGCTGAACTCGGCGCGCTCCACGACCGTGTCGTTGTGCGCGCAGACGAACAGCCCGACGTACACGGTGTCGGGCAGGGCGATCGAGTCGAGCCGCGTCGTGACCAGGGTATCCCCGAAGCGCGCGATCGACATGAGATAGACGCCGTCCCGCCGCTCGAGCTGAATCACCGCGTCCGCCGCCTCCGGGAGGCTGTCCGGCGACTTGATCTCCTCCGTCATCCCCCCCGCGCGGGGGCGATATTGCAGCGACGCCAGGCCATTGCCGTGCAGCGCGGCCGTCACGTGCGTGCCGGTCGTCTCGAGCGTCGGGCGGATGGTCCAGCCGATCTTGCGGTGCTCCTCCACGCCCGTTCCGACGAACCGCGCGCGTGTGGAGAGGAGAAAGTTGCCGCTGAGCCGGGTCCACACGAAATGAAAGTCGTCACGGTCGGCCCACATGTTCTGGCCCGAGCCCGCGATCAGGTAGGCCTCGCGTCCCGCATCGAACGACGTCGAGCCGGCATGGGACACGCGCCCGACGTCGCTCTCCTGGTCGAAGGTACCGATGGGGCGCTGCGTCGCCGCAGCGGTCGCCAGCAGCGGCACGAGGACGAGCAGGCTATGGAGTCCGGGGTGACGGCGCATGGGTCGCGTCCTTTCGACGGTCGATTATACGCCTTTTCCCTCGCACTGAAACCACGTCTCCTCTCGCGGGGCCTCCTCCATCGGGGAATCGGGACTCCCTATCGTCCCCCCTCCCCGAAGGGGGAAACAGTGGCTGAGTCTGTCGATCCCGGGGGTATTCGATCGTCGTGTAGCGCAATGCGAGGTCCGGCCGTTGGAGGCTATGTAGCGGCGAGATCGACAAGATCGCCTCCCACAACGCCCACCACCTCGAGCAGATTCGGACCGCGCTGGCATCCTGAACCAGGGCGGCGGCTCGCGGAACCGCCTCCCAGGCATCATCCTTTGGTGTGAACACGACTCAGCTCACTGACCGCGCAGCACACCGCGACCGGCGGCTGTTTTACTGGTCGCTCACCTCCGCACTTGCCGGTTTCCTCTTCGGCTTCGACACCGTCGTCATCTCCGGCGCCGAGCAGACGATCCAGCACCTCTGGGGGCTGAGCCCCGGCATGCACGGCATCGCGATGGGCGCAGCGCTCTACGGTACGGTGCTCGGCTCGCTCACCGGCTCGTGGCCCGCCGACCGCTTCGGCCGCCGGCCCACGCTCCTCGCCATCGGCGTACTGTTTCTCGTCTCGGCACTCGCATCGGCCCTCGCACCGAATGTGGCCGTCTTCATCGCGGCGCGGTTCATCGGCGGCATCGGCATCGGGATCAGCACCGTGGCGGCACCGCTCTACATCTCCGAGATCGCTCCACCCGACCGGCGTGGACGACTCGCGGCGATGTTCCAGTTCAACATCGTGCTCGGCATCGTGATCGCGTTCGCTTCGAACGCGTTGCTCGTGCGAATCGGAGCCGATGCCTGGCGCTGGATGCTCGGCGTCGCCGCGGCACCGTCGCTGGTCTATGCGGTGATGTGTCTGGGGCTTCCCGAGAGTCCGCGCTGGCTGCTCACGCGCAAGGAAGATCGTCCGGCGGCGCTGCGGGTCCTCTTGCTCGTGATGCCGGGCGCTCCTCCGGCCGACCTCGAGACTGCCGCCGATGACATCGTCACCGCGAGCGCGGCTCAAGCGGAACACTCCGGATTCTGGTCGTGGCGGTTGCGCCTGCCGATCGCGCTGGCGTTCCTGGTCGCGTTCTTCAATCAGCTCTCCGGCATCAACGCGATCCTCTACTTCGCCCCGCGCATCTTCGCCATGACGGGGCTCGCACCGCAGGCGGCGCTGTTACAGTCGGTCGGTATCGGGGTAACCAACCTGATCTTCACCTTCGTGGGCTTGTGGCTCATCGACCGGCTGGGACGCCGCACGCTACTCCTGATCGGCTCGGTCGGCTACATCCTGTCACTCGGTGCTTGCTCCTGGGCGTTCTACACGCAGCACGAATCGATCGTCCCCGCCTGCATCTTTGCTTTCATCGCCGCCCATGCGATCGGACAAGGCACAGTGATCTGGGTGTTGATATCGGAGATCTTCCCCAACCGCTATCGCGCCGCGGGACAGTCGCTCGGCAGCGGAACGCACTGGGTCTTCGCGGCGCTGCTCACGACCCTCTTCCCCGTCATGGTCAGCGCCTTCGCACCCGGCGCCATCTTCCTCTTCTTCTGCGGGATGATGGCGCTGCAGCTGATCTGGGTGCTCACGATGGTGCCGGAGACGAAGGGCGTGTCGCTGGAGGAGATCCAGCGCCGCCTCGGCCTCACCGCCGGATGACGCCACCGGTGGTCGTCGGCCTGGGCGAGGCGCTCTGGGATGTGCTCCCCGATGGCGACCATTTCGGCGGCGCACCGGCCAACGTCGCGGTGCATGCGGCTGCGTTGGGCGCCGAGTCCTGGCTCGTGAGCGCGGTAGGACGTGATGCTCGCGGAGACGGAGCGCTCGCGCGGCTCGCGGCCGCGGGTGTGCAGTGCGGCACGGTGGCGCGGGTCGCCGACCGTCCTACCGGCGTGGTACGTGTCACCCTCGATGCCGCGGGCCATCCCGTCTACGACATCGCCACGGAGAGCGCCTGGGACTACGTCCCCTGGTCGACGGCGGTGCAGCAGGTGGCGG
>DASSIL010000193.1:0-8650 GCA_035691925.1 Gemmatimonadales bacterium | reverse complement strand
GGCGCCGTTGCAACGGCCCAGGTCGGCGACCTCGGCTGGACGATGCGCTTCGACGTGCCGTTCCTGGTGAGCCGCTGGACGTTCGCCGCCGATTCACACGGGCGGGACCGGCGCGCCCAGTTTCGCTGGCTCGTGTCCCTCTCCCCGAGCTTCTGATGGCCGTGGACTCGGGCGACCGGCGCGCGTTCCTGCGGGATACGTTGGGCAAACTCGCCCGCGAGATGGCGCGGCGCACCGAAGCGAAAGTCGTGCAGCGGCGCTGGTTCCGGCCTCCCGGCGCCCGGCCGGAGATCGAGTTCCTCACTGCCTGCACACGGTGCGGTGCCTGCGTCGACATTTGTCCCGCGCACGCGATCCGGAGCGCGCCGCCCACGGCGGGACTCGCCGCCGGGACACCGGTGCTCGAGCCCTCGATCCAGGCGTGCATCGTCTGCGCCGACATTCCCTGCGCCCGCGCCTGTCCCACCGGTGCGCTCGTGCCGCCGCCCGCCGGGTGGGACGAAGTGCGGCTCGGTGTGCTCTCGCTCGATGTCGGTCGCTGTATCACGTTTCATGGGTCGAGCTGCGGGGTCTGCGCCCGGGCGTGTCCGATCGGCGAGCGGGCGCTGGCGATGGATGCGCAGGGGCACCCGGTGTTGAAGCCGGAAGCGTGTGTCGGGTGTGGAGTGTGTGTGACCGCCTGCGTCACAGCGCCATCGTCGCTCGCGTTGGCCATGAAACAAGGAGACCTGTGAGCACGCTGCCCTCTCGCGTCGAGAAGCCCTGGGGGTACGAGCTGATCTGGGCGCGTACCGACCGGTACGTGGGGAAGATCCTGCACATCGAAGCGGGACACCTACTGAGCCTGCAGTATCACGAGCGCAAGGACGAGTCGATCTACATCCTCTCGGGCGAGATCGTGCTGCGGCTCCAGCAGGGGGAGACGCTGATCGAGCGCCGCATGGTGCCGGGGGAGGCTTTTCACATCGCGCCGCCGTTGGTGCATCAGTTCGAGGCGGTCGTGACGAGCGACGTGCTCGAGGCCTCGACGCCGGAGATCGACGACGTCATCCGTCTGAAAGACCGCTACGGGAGGGTGCCATGAAAGTGATCGTGCCGCTGGCGGGGAAGGGCACTCGCCTCCTGCCGCTCACCAAGCGGGTGCCGAAGCCCCTGGTTCATGTCGCCGGGCGACCGGTGATGGATTACGTGATGGACACAGTGGCTGGATTCGACGTCGAGGAGCTGCTCGTCATCACGGGGCATCTCAAGGAGGACGTCGAGCGCTACATCCGCACGCACTACCGCATCCCGGCCCGCTTCGTCGAGCAGAAGACGCTCGACGGGACGGCGGGGGCGATCAATCTGACGCGGCCGTGGGTCGACGGCCCCGTGCTGATCATCTTCGTCGACACGCTGTTCGACGCCGACCTGGGGTTGATCCGCACCCAGCCGGCGGACGGCATCCTCTGGGCGAAGGAAGTCGAGGACTACCAGCGCTTCGGGGTGATCGTCACCGACCAGAACGGCTACATGACGCGCATCGTCGAGAAGCCTGAAACGCCGGTCTCGCGGCTCGCCAACATCGGTCTGTACTACATCAGGGATTGGCGCACGCTGTTCGAGGGCATCGCCCACGTGCTGGGGCAGCCGGCGGGGAAAGGCGGCGAGTATTACCTCACCGACGCCTTCCAGTACATGGTGGACCAGGGCCGCAAGCTCTACACCGCGAGTGTGGGAGGGTGGTACGACTGCGGCAAGGTCGACACGCTGCTCGAGACCAACGAGCACTTGCTGAAGAACGGCCGGGGGCTCACCCCTCGGGCGACGCCGGGCGTCGTCATCCGCGAGCCGGTGCGCATCGAGCCGGAGGTGACGCTGATCAACAGCACGATCGGGCCGAACGTCACGATCGAGGGGGGGAGCCGGGTCGAGGGCAGCACGGTGGAACACACGTTGCTCGGCCGCGACGTCCGGCTGGTGCGCGCCCAGGTGAAACGCTCGGTGATCGGCGATGGACAAGTGATCGAAGACCGGAGCGTTTCGGACAGCGTCATGGATCAGGGGGAGCTGGCGCGGGCGAAATAGTGACACACGCCTGACGGGAACCCCACTTGTGGGGGCGGGGTTGTCTGATTACTTACTGAACGGTCAGTAAGTAACCAGCGAGGCGTCATGGCGCACCCGACCATCAGATCTCCCCGTCGTTCCAGGGCCTCCCGCCCGGCGAAGCCCCGGTGGCAGCGCCGCAAGGACGCGCGCCCCGAGGAGATCGTGAACGCCGCCCTCGAGGAGTTCGTCGAGCGGGGGTTTGCCGCGACCCGCCTCGAGGACGTCGCCCGCCGCGCCGGCGTCACCAAAGGGACGCTGTACCTCTACTTCAAGAACAAGGAAGCGCTGTTCAAGGCGGTGATCCGTCAAACGATCGTGCCGATCATCGCCCAGGGCGAATTGACCGCTCGCTCGTTCACGGGGAGCGCGCGCGAGCTGCTGGAGCAGCTGGTGCGGGAGTACTGGCGGCTGGTGTTCGAGACGTCGCTCGCCGGGCTGCCGAAGCTGATGATGGCCGAGGCCGCGAACTTCCCGCAGCTGGCTCGCTTCTACTATGACGAGGTCGTCACCCGGGGGCATAAGCTCCTGGGCGGCGTCATCGAGCGCGGCATGAAGAACGGGGAGTTCCGCCGCGTCGACATCCTCTCCGCCACGAAGCTGGCGCTGTCGCCCCTGATGCACGCCACCGTCGCGTCACGCGCCTTCGCGCAGTGCATGCCCGAGGGCTTCGACGTGCGCAAGTATCTCGACACTCACATCGATCTCTACCTCAATGGCATCGCGAATCGCTAAGCCGGCCGTCCTCGTCGTTTGTGCCCTCGCTGCGCTAGCCGCTACCGCACCGGCCCACGCGCAGGAGGCGCTGCATCTCTCCTTTGCCGGCGCCGTCAGCCGCGCGGCCGGAGCCGCACCGGCCGTGACGCTCGCCGGACTGCGCGCCGACGAAGCACGCGCCCGGATCCGACAGACCCGCGCCGCCCTCCTCCCCGATCTGTCCGCGACCGGAAGCTGGGCGAGCCAGACGCTCAATCCACAGGCGTTCGGCTTCAAGCTCAATGTCCCGGGGTTCGGGTTCCCGAAGCTGTTCGGGCCGTTCGATTTGTACGACGCTCGCCTACACCTGTCGCAGACGGTATTCGACTATGCGGGTGTGGTCCGGGTGCGGGCTGCTCGCTCGCAGCTCGCGAGCAGCGAGTCCGACAGCGGGTTCGCCTCCGAAGCCGCGGCGCAGCTCGCGGCGCTCAGCTATCTGCGCGCCACGCGCGCGCAGGCAGTCGTGGCGGCGCGCGTCGCCGACTCGAGCCTCGCTGCGGAGCTGGTGCGTCTGGCGCAGGCCCAGAAGGACGCCGAGGTGGGGACCACGATCGATGTCACCCGGGCGCAGACGCAGCTTGTCGCTGCCCGTGGGGCGCTGGTGGTCGCGCGCAACGAAGCCGACCGGGCGCGGATCGACCTGGTCCGCAGCCTCGGGTTGCCTCCCGACACGCCGGTGGAGCTGACCGATACGCTGGCGGCGTCCCTGCCCGTCATCGAGCTGCCGGAGACGCGCGACGCGCTGGTGACGCTGGCGCTGTCGCACCGCCCCGACCTCAGCTCGGAAGAAGCGCGCGGGCTCGCCGCTTCGCGCGCGGCGTCGGCGATCAAGGCGGAGCGGCTGCCGCGCCTCGACCTCGCGGCAAACTATGGGGCGAACGGTCTGGCACCGGACAATCTCACGACCACGCGCTTCGTGGCGCTGCAGGTGACCGTTCCGATTCTGGACGGGTTCCGGCGCGAGGGGCGCGAGGCGGAGCAACAGGCGGTAGTAAGGGAATCGGGTGTGCGCGCCGACGAGCTGAAGCGGCAGATCGCCGCCGAGGTCGACGCCGCACAGCTCGACCTGGGCTCGGCGGCCGAGCAGCAGGTGATCGCCGCCGAGCGGTTGCGGCTGGCACAGGCGGAACTGGATGAAGCGCGCGAGCGGTTCAAGGCAGGGGTGGCCGGCAACATCGAGGTCATCAATGCGCAGTCGTCGCTGATTCGCGCTCGCGACACCGACATCGACGCCCGCTTCGCGGCGGCCACGGCCCGGGTGGCCCTGGCCCGCGCGGTGGGCAGTACCCGGCAGCTGCACTAACGCTGAACGTAAAGGGAAGAATCATGGCTACGACGATCGAACCCGAAGTGTCCGAGCAGCGTCCTGCGCGCGGCGAACCAGCCTCCCGGGGCAGCACGGAGTTCCGCCCGGCCCCGAACGGCGGCAGGCGCAACAAGATCTTCGCCGGGCTCGGGATTGTGCTGCTGGTCCTCATCGCCGGCGGCGTGCGCAAGTGGATCTGGTCGCGCACCCACGTCTCGAGCGACAACGCCCAGGTCGACGGGCACATCCTGCCCGTCCTTCCCAAGGTCGGCGGCTACGTGCTGTCGATCCGCGTCGAAGAGAACCAGGCGGTGAAGGCCGGGGACACGATCCTCACGATCGATGACAAGGATTACGCGGCCAAGTTGCAGCAGGCCGACGCCGACCTCGCGGTGGCGCTCGCCAACGTGTCGTCGCGTCAGCGGGTGGGGCAGGCGGACGCGGCCGTGCGCCAGGCGCAGGCGAACGCCGACCGGGCCCACGCCGACCTCGATCGTATTCAGCCCCTGGTCGAGCAGGGTGTCGTGAGCCGCCAGCAGCTCGACGCCGCGGTGACGACGTCCCGGGCGGCCGATGCCGCCCTCGCCTCGGCGCAGGCGGCCCTCCTGGGCGCCGACGCTCGGGTCGCGGCAGCGCGTGCCTCGCGCGACTGGGCGGCGCTGCAGCTGTCGTACACGCGGATCCTCGCTCCCACCTCGGGCGTCGTGAGCAAGAAGAGCGTCGAGGTGGGCCAGCTCGTCCAGCCGGGCCAGCCGCTGATGACGGTGGTGCCGCTCTCCGATGTGTGGGTCACGGCGAATCTCAAGGAGACGGAGACGACGCACGTTGTCCCGGGGGACACGGTCCAGTTTACGGTCGATGCCTACCCCGGCTGTCACTTCGGCGGCCGGGTGGAGAGCCTCTCGCCGGCGACGGGCGCGCGCTTCTCGCTCCTGCCGCCGGACAACGCCACCGGGAATTTCACGAAGGTGGTGCAGCGCATCCCGGTGCGTATCCGGCCGGTGGCGTCGATCGACTGCCAGGGTCGGGAGCTGCGCCCCGGCATGAGCGTCGTGGCTACGATTACCACGAAATAACGTCGCGATGACCGCCACGACGCTCCCCTTGCCGGCCGCCGCCGGCGCGGACCGCTACCGCTATCGCTACATCATCGCGATGACGGTGAGTCTCGCGTCGGTGCTCGAGCTGCTCGACACGAGCATCGTGAACGTCGCGATCCCGCACATGATGGGGACACTCGGCGCGACGCTCGACGAGATCGCCTGGGTGTCGACCGGCTACATCGTGGCCAACGTCATCATCCTGCCGATCACCGGATGGCTGTCGGCGTACTTCGGCCGGCAGCGCTACTTCTCCGCATCGATCGCGCTGTTCACCATTGCGTCGTTCTTCTGCGGCAACTCCCACACGCTGATCGAGCTGGTGATCTGGCGCATCCTGCAGGGACTAGGTGGCGGCGCGCTGCTCTCGACGTCGCAGGCGATCCTGTACGAGGAGTTTCCACGCGAAGAGTTCGGCACGGCGATGGCGATCTTCGGCGTGGGCGTGATGGTGGGCCCCACGCTCGGTCCGACGCTCGGCGGCTACATCACCGACGCCTTCGGCTGGCCGTGGATCTTCTACATCAACATCCCCTTCGGGATGCTCGCGTTCGCCCTGACGCTGTCCTACATCAAGGACTCCGCCCACCAGAGCAGGGCCTCGCGCGTGGACTACATCGGCCTGTTGCTCCTGGCCGCGGGGATCGGCGCACTCCAGACGATGCTGGAGCGCGGCGAGCGGCTCGACTGGTTCGATTCGCGACAGGTGCAGCTCCTGGCGCTCGTGAGTGCCGCGTCGCTCGTCACGTTCGTGTGGCACGAGCTGCGGACGGAGCACCCGGTCGTGGACCTCCGGATCCTCAAGAGCAGGCAATTAGCGGTCGGCGTCATCTTCGCGGCGGGGCTCGGCGTGTGTCTCTACGCGACGGTGTTCGTGCTCCCCGTGTATCTGCAGAATCTGCAGGGGTTCACCGCCGAGCAGACGGGATTCGTCATTCTTCCGGGTGCGCTGGCCAGTGCCTTCACGATGGCGATCATGGGCCGGACCACGGGGAAGTTCGATGCCCGGCTCTCGATCCTCGCCGGCGTGGCGCTGTTCGCGCTCTCGATGTGGAAGCACGCCCATTTCACGACCGACAGCGGGATGTCCGACTTCTTCTGGCCGCTGATTTTCCGCGGTGTGGGGCTCGGCCTGATCTTCGTGCCGCTGACGAACCTGTCGCTCGCCGATCTGCCCATGAGCCGGATTCCCAACGGGACGGGACTCTTCAACCTGACGCGCCAGCTGGGCGGCAGCGTCGGGATCGCCCTGTCGGCGACGCTGGTGACGCGCTTCGCCACGATCCACCGCGGCGATCTGATGGCCAACGTGACGGCGTATGCACCGGCCACGCAGGCGCGGCTCGCGATGCTCGAGAAGGGGCTGGCGGCGCAGGGCGTGCCGCCGGGGCTGCTCGAATCGAAGGCGACGGCGATCCTCAACGCGCAAGTGTGGCGCCAGGCGTTGATGCTGTCGTTCGAGCAGCTGTTCCTGCTGTTCGGCGCGGTGTTTGTGCTGTCGGTCCCGCTGCTCCTCCTGATGCACGGCAGCAAGCGCATGCCAGGCGGCGCGGCGGCGGCGCACTGACATGACCTGGCAACAGATCCTGCGCCGGCTCCTGGTCGTCGGCACCATCTGGACGCTGCTCAACGTCTACGTGGGGCGGCACCTTGCCTCCTATGGGGTGCCCGCCATCGCGGCGACGGTGATCCTCGCCTGGCTGCCGCTCGTGGCGTTCATCGCCGGCCGCTCGGCGTGGCGCGGCAAGCGCGCCCTCGAGTGGGCGGGGTATGTGGCGATGGGTTTGTCGTCGATGCTGATCGTCTTCTTCGCCGTCGCCGACCTGCTCCGCATCGACAATGTGAGCACCGCCATCCTCGGGGTAGGGCTCGGGCTGACGCTCGTCGGGATGCTGCAGGCGCGCCGGCCGCGCGTCGTGCACGTCACCGTGCCGATCCAGGATCTCCCCGGTGATCTCCAGGGCTTCCGCATCGCGCAGCTCTCGGACTTGCACGTCGGGCCCACCATCCGGCGCCGCTTTGTCGAGTCGGTGGTGCAGCGCACCAACCGCCTCGCCCCCGATCTCGTCGCCGTTACGGGAGACGTCGCCGACGGACTCGTTCCCGAGCTGCGCGAGCACGTCGAGCCGCTGGGTGATCTGCGGGCGCCGCATGGGACGTTCTTCGTCACCGGGAACCACGAGTACTTCTGGGACGTGCGCGGGTGGACCCTGGAGCTCGCGCGGCTCGGCGTGGATGTGCTGCAGAACGAGCACCGGCTCCTGGTGCGCGGCAACGGCCGGCTGTTACTCGCTGGGGTGACGGACCTGTCGGCAGCCTCGGATCCCGCCCGCGCCCTCGCCGGGGCTCCGGAGAGCGATGTGCGCGTGCTGCTGGCACACCAGCCGAAGAGCGCCTACGCGGCGCGCGACGCCGGATTCGACCTGCAGCTGTCGGGACATACGCACGGCGGGCAGTATTTCCCCTTCAACCTGCTGGTGCGGTTGTTCCAGCCGTTCGTCTCCGGCCTGCACCGGCTGGAACAGATGTGGCTCTACGTCAGTCGCGGCACGGGCTACTGGGGTCCGCCGCTCCGGCTCCTGGCGCCCTCCGAGATCACGCTGATCGAGCTCGTCGCAGCGTAAGCAACGACACAAAAGCGGCCGACGCCACGATGATGTTGGCGACGAGCACCGGCAGGGAGTGGATCAGCGCCCCGTAGGTCCCCCAGATGATCGCGGCGACACCCTGGATGCGCCGCAGCGTCCCCGGCTGACGAAAGAAGTACGAGCTCGAAGTCATCGCCGTCGCGATCCAGCCGATCCAGTCGTACATCTCCGCTCCGGGTGGTGAGGGCGCCGTGTTCCTACAACGGACAATCTACCGCCAGCGTCGTTCTATCCCTTTCCGCAAGTACTCGCTAGTGTGAAAGGCACGATGACGACGACGAGCGTTCAGGTGGGGCAGGCGGCGCCCGATTTCACGGCGCCCCGGACGGGAGGCGGCGAGCTCCGGCTCTCCGACTTCAAGGGCAAGCGCGCCGTCGTCCTCTATTTCTATCCCAAGGACGAGACGCCGGGGTGCACCGCCGAGGCGTGCGCCTTCCGGGACTCCTACGAAATCTTCGTCGATGCCGGCGCCGAGGTCGTGGGGGTGAGCCGGGATTCGGTGGCATCGCACGAGCACTTCGCCGAGCATCACGAGTTGCCGTTCATCCTCGTCTCGGACATCGGCGGAGCGATCCGCCGCTTGTACGGGGTCAAAGCGACCCTCGGCATCTGGCCGGGCCGCGTGACCTTCGTGATCGACAAGGACGGCATCGTGCGCCACGTGTTTTCCTCGCAGACCGACTCAGTGCGGCACGTCGAAGAGGCGCTGCGCACGATCACTGCCGCAGCCGGCTAGCAATCTTCAATAAGTC
>DASSIL010000192.1:0-33834 GCA_035691925.1 Gemmatimonadales bacterium | reverse complement strand
TCCCCTGGCGTCGGGACGGCTGCGCGGGGAAACGGCGCATCTCGTCATCTGGCTCGGCATCGCGCTGGGGATCGGCGCCGCGGCGCTCGTCTCGGGGCGTCAGGTGCTCGTCGCGCTCGTCGCGCTCGCCGTGATGCTCGGCTACTCGCCGCTCCTGAAGCGGCGCGGCCTGCCGGGGAACATCGCAGTCGCGGTGGTCGGCGGTTTGCCGCTGTTTTATGGGGCGCTCGCCGTCGGTCTCCCCGCGGCGGGGATCGTTCCCTGGGTGCTTGCCGCCTGGCTCCATCTGACGCGGGAGCTCGTCAAGGATCTCGAGGATGAAGCGGGAGACCGCGCCGCCGGACGGCGAACGCTCCCGGTGCGGCTGGGGGTGGTCGGAGCCGTCCGCATCACACGCTGGGCGTGTGGGGTGTTCTTCCCTCTCGCGCTGGTTCTGCCGCTCGCCACCGGATACGGCGGCGTGTACGCAGGCGTCGCCAGCCTGTCACTCGTGTTGCTCGCGCTCGCCATCGTGGCGCTCTCGCGGCAACGATTCGTGACGGCCAGCGGGCTCATCAAGGTCGCGATGGTGTTCGGTCTTGGCGCACTCGTCCTTGGACGGGTAGTGTGAACTACATGAAGTGACGGTGCTGGGAGTGGAGTAGGGATTGACAGAGTAGGGGAAGCTCGCCGTCGTCACGGTCGGTCCGGCAGTCGTACAGGATCGCTCACCTGTTTACCGGTGCAGTCGCGACGCCGTTCCGTGCGTCAACTGAAGCCAGACAAGGGTCTCGGCGAGTCGTAACGACGGACCACTACGCCGCGATCCATCGGACGCCCACGAGGAGCAGCACGAACAGGGCGAGCCCAAACGCAATGCGGTACCAGGCGAAGACGTCGAAAGAGCGACGCGACACGAACCGTACCAGCCAGCGTACGACCACCAGCGCGCTCAGGAACGCCACGACGAAGCCGATCGCGAACACCCCTGCGTCCGATCCCGACAAGAGCTGTCGGTTCTCCCAGAGCTCGAGGCCGGTGGCGGCGAACATGACCGGGATCGCCAGCAGGAAGGAGAACTCAGCCGCGGCCGGTCGCCCGACGCCCGCGAGCAACGCCCCCATGATCGTGGCCCCTGAGCGGGACACGCCCGGGATGAGAGAGAAGAGCTGCGCGATGCCGATCCAGAGCGCAGTGCGGTAACCGATCTGCATCACCGTCTCTATGCGTGGCGCGGGGCGCAGCCGCTCGATGACGAGAATGGCCACGCCGCCGAGGATCATGGTGGCGATCACGACCGGGGGAATGAACAGGTGCGCGGTAATCCAGTGGTGCGTACCCATCCCCACGATCGCCGCCGGCAGAAATGCCACGAACAGCGCGCCGATGAACTGGCGCGACGCCGGCACAGTGAACCCTTCCCGAGTGACCTTCCACAGCATTGCGCGGTACAGCCAGACAATGGCCAGAATGGCGCCGAGCTGGATGATGATCTCGAATGCGTCGGCTGTCGGGCCGACGAATCCCAGCGCATGGCCTGCCAGAATCAGATGCCCGGTGGACGAGACGGGGAGAAACTCTGTCGCGCCTTCGACGAGCCCCAGGATGATCGCCGCGATGATCGTGTGCATAGGGTCACAAACTATCGCTCGAAGCCTGCTGGTGCTTACCGGTGGTGCGCCGTTATACTCGCGAATACCGTGACAGTCACACGGGTCGGAAGCCAGCCCCTTGCGGTCCAATCTCTGCGGGTGTCGCACCCGAGACATCTCGTGTTCGCCGAGGCGTTGCTCAGGGGCATCGGCGTGCGGACCCTGGTGTACGCCCTGTGGCGGGGGTGACGCTCGACGGCTTTCCCGCGGCGACGCTGGCACGCCGCTGGGGCGTTCCGCGCTGTGAGGTGGCGGCGTCGCTCGGGTCCACGCTCGACCGCGCGCACGCCCTTGCGGCCGCTGACGCTCCCGGAGGCACCGTCGTGCTCGCGCTGGAGCAGACCGCCGGCCGCGGGCGCGACGGCCGGACCTGGCATTCGCCGCCCGGGGGGCTTTGGCTGGCGCTGTTGCTGCGCCCTCGCGCGGCGACGCTCGGCATCGTGTCGATTCGCGCGGGACTAGTGCTCGCCGATGTGGTCGATGAGCTCGCCGGCCGGCCGCTGGCGCGACTGAAGTGGCCCAACGACGTGCTGGTGGGCGATCGCAAGCTGGCGGGGGTGTTGTGCGAAGGGCGCTGGCAGGGCGACACGCTGCAGTGGCTCGCGATCGGATTGGGCGTGAATGTCGCCAACGAGATCCCGTCCGGAGTTCGTGACACGGCGATCGCGCTCGCCGACGTGGTACCGGGGGTCCGGCTGCTCGACGTGCTCGACCGGCTCGTCCCGCCGCTTACCCGGCTCGGCGCAGCCGCCGAGCAGCTGTCGGAGCAGGAGTGCGCCGCGTTCGCAGCGCGGGATTGGCTGCGTGATCGCCCACTGCGGGGCCCCGTGCGGGGACACGCCCGCGGCGTCCGATCAGACGGTGCGCTCCTGGTCGAGAACGATCGAGAAGTGGCCGTGGTGCGTGAGGGTCACATCGAACCTGCCTAGTTTCTTCTGAGCAGCTTGGCGCCTTCGCGTCTGCGCATCTAGTATTGATCGTGCTCCTCGCCCTCGACATCGGCAACACCGAGACCACGGTCGGCCTGTTCCAGGGCGAAGAGCTCCTGGGGCATTGGCGCCTCACGACGACCGTCGCCCGCACCCCCGATGAATGGGGCGCGCTGCTCTCGACCTATCTCACCAATGCCGGTCATTCGCCCTCCGGAGTGCGGGCGGTCGTGATTGCCTCCGTCGCGCCGGCCGTGACCCAGAACGTGTCCACGGGGGTCGGCGCGATCACGGGAGTGACACCGCTGCAGGTGGATGGTCAGTCGAAGCTGCCGATCACACTCGATGTCGCCGAGCCGCTGACCGTCGGCGCCGACCGTATCGTCAACACGCTGGCTGCGTGCACGCTGTTCGGGCGCGACACGATCGTGGTCGACTTCGGTACCGCCACGACCTTCGATTGCATCACCCAGGATGGCCGCTTCATCGGCGGCGTCATCATGCCGGGGATTCGCACCGCGTCCGACGAGCTGGTGCGTCGCACCGCCAAGCTCCCCGCCACCGAGCTCACGCCGCCCGAGCGGGTGATCGGGCGCCGCACCGAAGACTGCATTCGGTCGGGGGTGATCTGGGGGACGGTGGACGCGGTCGATGGGATGATCCGGCGGATTCGCGCCGAGTGGCCCACGCGCGGCGACCCGCCGCACGTCGTCGCCACGGGTGGGCTGGCGCCGCTCGTGGCTCCGCTCACCGCGGAGATCGAGGCGGTGCAACCGGATCTCACGCTCGTGGGGTTGCGCCTTGCAGCCCGGGCACTGGGTCTTGGCTGGTAGGAGCGGACCGCTAAATTAGTGCTGATGACCACCAGCGCCGTGCCGGCCACCGACCGTTACGACTTCCGTCACATCCTCTGGAGTGGCACCAAGGTAGGGCTCATCACCGGTGTCTCCGTGGTGGCCTTCCTGGCGCTCTCCCGGCTCTTACCGTCAGGGCTCGCCCAGACGGTGCTCGAGGCGCTGCTGGTGCTGTTCGCCGGGGTGCTCGTGAGTCTCCTGCCGGGGCAATGGGTCGGGTCGCGGGGTACGGAAGGTGTCGCGGGCGCCGCGGCGGTCGGGCTGTGGGGCACGGTGGTGTTCATGGCGTTCGACATCGTGCTGCTGCGCCCGTTCAAGGCGTATCCCTGGACCTGGGACGCGATCGGGGGCGGGAGCACGTGGTGGTATCTGCCGATCTGGTGGATGCTCGGAACGTTCGTCGCGTGGATGGGCGGCATGCTCACCGCGGGACGGAACACCGGACGCTCGGCCTCGGCCGCGCAGATCGCCACGCCGGTGGTGGCCGGCGCGGTCGTGCTCGCCGTGATCGCGAAGCTGACGATCATTCCGGTCGCCTGGCCGGTGCTGATCGGCGGAGCGTACGTGGTGTCGCTCACCGCGCTCGCGCTCTGGTCCCTCAGGCGGAACAGTAGCGCGTGAGTGTCGCGGGGATGCCCCGCTGGTTGGCGCACGCGCTGGTCGTCGTCGGTTGGCTCCTCACGCCGCTCTGGGCCTGGGGAGCTTCGTTTTTCGGCATGTGGATCGGCGCCCACGTGGTGCTCGAATCCAGGAGCCCGATCGCGCTGATCGCGCCCGGATTCGCTGCCGCCGCCGTCTGTGGATTCGGGACGTTGTGGATCTGGGTGCGGTTCATGCGCCGCGTCCCGCACCTCCTCGCCCATCACATGGCGCCACGTCCGTCGCTGGAGCAGCCGCGCGTTGTGGATCACTGATCGGATCCTCGTCTCCGGACTGATCGCAGGCTGTTGCGCGGCCGGGCCGCTGGCCGCGCAACAGCGCGATCTCAGCCTGCTGTACGGCAGCTGGGCGGGTGGGGACCTGACCACCTACGAAGCCCGGATCGACCGCCCCCTCGGCTCGGTGTTGCGGCATGGTGTCGCGTTGCAGGCGCTGAGCGAGCACCGGGGGGCGTCGCGCAGCTTCTTCGGTATCGGGTACGAACTGGAGACGCCGCGCGGCGGGTCGACGATCGCCGTGTACGGCGTGGCGAGCGGCGCGCTCGGGCTGGACTCCGATACCTCGCACCAGGCGCTGGCGGCGCTGTGGACGGTAGGCATGGGGCTCGAATGGCGGCCGCTGCGGGTTTTCGGCCTGGATCTCGAGGAGCGCTACCGCGTGATCGACCGCGGCCCGCACGGCTTCTGGCGGCCGGGCGCACCACGCAAGGGCTTCGGCACGACGCTCGGACTGTCGATCGGGCTGGGCGGATCGGCGCACCGGTCGGACGCTACCGCCGTCGCGCGGCCCCCGATTCCTGCGGCGGCCACGACCTACCACCCGCGTGCCGACTCGGTTCAGCCCACGCTCATGATCCTGAGCGGGCGGGGCATGGACGTCGTCGAGACCGCACTCGACGTGCTGGGCAGTCCCTATCAGTGGGGTGGGACGGAAGAAAACGGGTTCGACTGCTCGGGGTTGATTCAGTATGCCTACGCACGCCACGGGATTCGGCTGCCGCGCACGAGCCGGGATCAGGCGCTGGCGGGGAATCCGGTGGCGATGGTGGTGGATTCGCTGCTGCCCGGAGACATCCTGGCGTTCGCGGGTCGCGCCGGCGGCTCCGTGACGCACGTCGGGATGTACGTCGGGGAAGGGAAGTTCATTCACAGCTCGTCGACCGGTGTGAAGCTGTCGCGCCTCGACACGAACGATCCCGAAGGGTCCTACTGGATCCCCAAATGGGTCGGCGCGCGGCGCCTGCTGCAGTGAGGCGCCGGCTCGTTCCGCTCCTCCTGGCCGCCGCCTGTGCCCCGGCAACGCGCTATCACATGCCTTCCTCGTTGCACGGGTACGCTTTCTACGTTCCCGGCAGCGATTCGCTGAGCGCCCAGCTCGGCCTCGCGATGCGCCGCCACGGATTCGTCGTCTTGCCGAGTCTGAAAGGCGGCTCGGGCCCGACGGCTGCCGTAGTGCACTTCCTGTTTCGCGAGCCGAGCGACACACAGGGTCCCGTGCTGCACGTGCGTCTCGCGGATACGCGTACGGGAGCGATCGTCGGCGCGGCGTCCGCCGTTGTTGATCAGCTTCCGGCCGATCTTGCCGCGCGTGCCGAAGTGTTGCTCGACTCGCTCGGCATGGGGCACGGGCCACCGTTCCAACCGTAGGGCTGACAGCCGGTTAGTCGCCGGTCACCCCACTTGACATCGCGGGAGGGGAGGGAGAGATTCCCCCTCCGGCATCCTTGGCACTCATCGTAGTAGAGTGCTACTCGTCATATTTTGTAATAACTTACACGGTTCAACTTCTGGTGGAGGCGGACGTTATGCCAACTGCGACGAAGACGAAGTTGAAGGTCTTCCCGCTCGCCGACCGGGTCGCCATTCGGCCGATGGAAGAGACCGCGCAGATGAAGGGCGGGCTCTACATCCCGGACACGGCGAAAGAGAAGCCGATCCAGGGCGAGGTGATCGCCGTCGGACCGGGGCGGACAGAGAAAGGGGAGAAGGTCCCGATGGAGCTGAAGGTGGGGGACCGGGTGGTCTACGGGAAATACAGCGGCACGCAGGTGGAGCTCGAAGGGGAAGAGATCATTCTGATCAAGGAAGCCGACGTCATCGCGAAGCTCAGCTAAGACCGGGAGGAGTTCGAGTCATGGCAGCCAAGTATCTGGAGTTCAACACGGAGGCCCGGTCGCGCCTGAAGCGGGGCGTCGATCAACTGGCCGAGGCGGTGAAGGTCACGCTCGGTCCCAAGGGCCGCAACGTCGTCATCGACAAGAAATTCGGCAACCCGACCGTCACGAAGGACGGGGTGACCGTCGCGAAGGAAGTCGAGCTCGAGGATGAGATCGAGAACATGGGCGCCCAGATGGTGAAGGAAGTGGCGACCAAGACCTCCGACCTCGCCGGCGACGGCACGACGACCGCCACGGTGCTGGCGCAGGCGATTTTCCGCGAGGGGCTGAAGTCGGTCACCGCGGGCGCCAATCCGATGTCCCTGAAGCGCGGCATCGACAAGGCCGTCGAAGGGGTGGTGGAGGAGCTGAAGAGGATCTCCGTGCCCACCAAGGGCCGCAAAGAGATCGCCCAGGTCGGCACGATCAGCGCCAACGGCGACAAGGAGATCGGGGACAAGATCGCCGACGCGATGGACAAGGTCGGCAAGGACGGCGTGATCACGGTCGAAGAGGCGCGCGGGCTCGAGACGACGCTCGAGACGGTGGACGGGATGCAGTTCGATCGCGGCTACCTGTCGCCCTACTTCATCACCGACCCCGAGAAGATGGAAGCGGTGCTCGAGGACGCCTACATCCTCGTGCACGACAAGAAGATCTCCGCGATGAAGGACCTGCTTCCGCTGCTCGAGAAGGTCGCGCAGTCGGGCAAGCCGCTGCTCCTCATCTCGGAGGACATCGAAGGCGAGGCGCTCGCCACGCTGGTGGTCAACAAGCTGCGTGGCACGCTGAAGGTGTGCGGGGTGAAGGCGCCGGGGTTCGGCGATCGGCGCAAGGAAATGCTCACGGACATCTCGATTCTCACCGCCGGCAAGGTGATCTCCGAGGAGCTGGGCTTCAAGCTCGAGAACACCGTGCTGGGCGACCTCGGCCAGGCGAAGCGCATCGTGGTCGATAAGGACAACACGACCCTGATCGGCGGCAAGGGGAAGCAGGCCGACATTCAGGGCCGCATCGGCCAGATCAAAGCCGCGATCGAGAAGTCCACGTCGGATTACGACAAAGAGAAGCTGCAGGAGCGGCTCGCGAAGCTCGCGGGCGGTGTCGCCGTGATCAATGTCGGGGCGGCCACCGAGACCGAGATGAAGGAGAAGAAGGCCCGCGTGGAAGATGCGTTGCACGCCACGCGCGCCGCGGTCGAGGAAGGCATCGTGCCGGGCGGCGGCGTGGCGCTGCTGTGGTGCCAGAAGGCGCTCGACAAGCTCAAGGGCAGCGATGACGACGAGAAGATCGGCGTCGAGATCGTGCGCCGCTCGCTGGAAGAGCCGATCCGCATGATCGCCCAGAACGCCGGTGCCGAGGGGGCGATCGTCGTCGGCAAGGTGAAGGAATCCGCCAAGCTGAATTACGGCTACAACGCCCAGGCCGATGAATATGAAGACCTGGTGGCGGCCGGCGTCATCGACCCGACCAAGGTCACGCGGACGGCGTTGCAGAACGCGGCATCGATCGCAGGCCTGTTGCTCACGACCGAATGCGTCGTGGTCGAGAAGAAGGAGAAGGAGAAGGCGCCGCCGATGCCGGGTGGCGGTGGTGGCATGGGCGGGATGTACTAGACCCAGGACGCACCCACGCGTCGACGGCCCCAAAGGGCACTCCGGAGCGCTCCGGGGTGCCCTTTTTGGTGTCGAACCGGCTCCACGTATTAGTTTAGAGGTGTGACCAGTCCGCCGGGATCGAGTCCTCCGGCTGCACCGCTGCCGCACGAGCGCGCGACGCTGTCACGCGAGCTCAGCGAGTTTCTGATCGAGCTGTCGATCGCGCTCCACAAGCATTCGATGTATCCCGAAGGTCATCCGTCCCTGGCGCCTGCCGCGGCGGGCGTGCTGCGGCGCGCCGACGCATTGTTCCGGGACCGGCCGTCGATCTCGCTCGGTGTGGCGCGCAACCAGCTCGTGATCGAGGGAGTGGCTACCGATCCGCGCCATCCCGTGCTGGCGGAGTTGGCGGGCCGGTTGCACCGCCATCACCTCGGGGCAATCAGCCTCAGCCGCGGCGTGGAAGCGGGCGAGATCGAGGACATGTTGCGCACGCTGGCCGTCGAGGCCGACCGGAGCGGACAGCCGCTCGGTCTTGGCGACCCGGCCCGGCTCGCGGCCTGGCAGCACGTGCGGCTGCACCCGATGACCTACGAGCGGCTCGAGCTGCTGGACAAGTCGCCCCAGGAGTCGCTGGACGCCGCCGCCGGTCGCTCGGATGACGAAGACGTGCGCGATCAGCGGGTCCGCGGCGCCCAGCTGTGGATCGGTCTCGCCCGTGCCGCCCTCGCCGGCCAGATCGGCGAGGACGACGCTCCCCCGACCAAACCCGCCGTGATCGCCAAGGCGATCGACGAGCATCCCCGTGGCGAAGCCTACGACCAGGTGATCGTCGGCTACCTGCTGCAGATCGCCGAGGAGCTCAAGGCCGCCGGGGGACAGGAGGCGGTGGAGCTGCGCCGTCGCACCTCGCGACTGATCAGCGAGATGCAGCCCGAAACGCTGCGCCGGCTAGTCGAGATGGGCGGCGACGGGGCGCAACGGCAGAAGTTCGTCATCGACGCATCGCTCGGCATGGCCGTCGATGCGGTACTCGACATTGTCAAGGCGGCAGCGGAGGCGTCTCACCAATCCGTGTCGGGGTCATTGATGCGGATGCTGTCCAAGATGGCCGCCCACGCCGGGCAGGGGAAACCGCAGGCTCGCACGCTCGCCGATCGCGCATTGCGCGAGCAGGTGCGCGGGTTGCTCACGGGATGGAGTTTGGCCGACCCGAATCCCGAAGCCTACGGGCAGGCGCTGCAGCGCATGTCGCAGGCATCGACGCGGGTCGATAACACGGTCGCCTGGCGGCACGCGCCCGAGCCGGAGCGGCTCATCCAGATGAGCCTCGAAGTCGGCTCCGCCGGGCCGGGTGTGTATCGCGCCTGTGATGCCATGATCGACCGGGGCCGCCTGGGCGTGCTGATCGACCTGCTCGAGGCGGCGCCCGCAGGCGTGACGAGCACCGAGGAGCTGTGGCGCCGGGCGGTGAGTCCGGAGACGCTGCAATGGCTGCTCGCTTCCGAGCCGGTGGATTTCGCCACCGTGGATCGCGTGCTGCCCCGGCTCGGGGCGCTCGCTGCGGATCCGCTGCTCGACGCGCTCGCCGGTGCCCAGGAGCGCGGCACGCGCCGCGCGCTGCTCGATCGGCTGAGACGGCTGGGACCGAGTCTCGGGCCGAGCATCACGGCGCGCCTCGCCGACGAGCGCTGGTACGTGCTGCGCAACCTGTTGATGCTGCTCGAGGAGCTGCCCGAGCTGCCGATCGGATTCAGTGTGCTGCCGTGGGTGTCGCATGCGGATCCCCGCGTGCGGTTCGAGGCGTTCAAGATCGGCGTGCAGTCCGCGCAGGAGCGCGACCGTGTGATCACGCAGGCCCTGGGCGATCCCGAGCATCGGATCGCGCGTGTCGCCCTGATCGCGTCGCTCCAGGGCGTGCCGTCGCTGGCGGTGCCGCGGGTCATCGCCATCGCCACCAACCGCCAGGGTGCGGCGGACCTGCGACTGCTGGCGATCCGGGTGCTGGGCGTCGCGCGCGCGCCGGAGGCGTTCGAGGAGCTCGTGAAGCTGGTCGATGGTGGGCGTACACTGCTCGGCAGGCGCCGGCTGCTGCCGCGATCACGCGAGCTCGTGGCCGCCGTAGCGGCGCTGGCCACCGGATGGCGCGCCCATCCGCGGAGCACGGAGCTGCTCTTGCTCGCGGCGGTCTCAGACGACGCCGACGTGCGGGCGGCGACCGATCCGGAGGGTGCGGAGTCGTGAGCGAGCCGGCTGAATTTCTCGGCGCCTTCGCGCAGGCGCTCGCCGGCATGTCGCTCTACGCCGACGGGCATCCGGCGCGCGCGCGCGGGATCGACACGGCGTACCAGGCGCTGCTCGATCTGCGGGCGAAGCATCCGCATCCGCTGTACACGTTTCTCGGCGACGAAGTCATCTTCGGGCGGCTGCCGCTGCGCGAGATGCGCGAGTGGGGCTGGTCCAACCGGCTCGCCGAGGCGGGGATCCAGCGCCTCGAGTTCGCCGACGACGTGACGCGCGAGGACTTCGAGGTGTTTCTCGAGGATGTGCTCGCGCGCCTGACGATCGAGGGGATCGACACCGCGGAGGCACGCCAGCTGCGGCCCAGCGGGATCAAGTTCGGCGTCGTGGGCGTGCGCGGCACCGGGGAGCAGCCGGGGGAGATGGCTACGGCGACGATCGCCTTCTCCCTGGGCGAAGAAGTGGAAACCATCCGCTGGCTGCACGATGAGGTGCAACAGCGGGAGACCCTGCCGCTCGCCGAGGCGGAGGCGGTCGTCCGGTCGCTTTCGGTGGCGATGCACGGCGATCAACAGATGATCCTGCCGCTGCTGCAGCTCAAGCAATTCGACGAGTACACCACCACGCATTCACTCAACGTGTCGGTCCTGAGCATGGCGTTGGCCGAGTACCTCGAGATGGCCCCTGCCGACGTCCGCGCGTTCGGCGTCGCGGGGCTGCTGCACGATCTCGGCAAGGTCCGGATTCCGATCGAGATCCTCACCAAGGCGGGGAAGCTCACCCCCGATGAGCGCGTGCTCATGAATCGTCACCCGGTCGAGGGGGCACGCCTCATCCTGGAAAGCGAAGAGGATCTCGACCTCGCGGCCGTGGTCGCCTACGAGCACCACATCATGCTCAACGGGCTCGGCTATCCGCAGGTGCGCTGGCGCCGAGCGTGTCATGAAGCGAGCAACCTAGTTCACGTGTGCGACGTCTACGACGCCCTGCGGACCCGGCGCCCGTACCGGGACGCCTGGCCGGTCGAGCAGGTCCTCCCCTATATCGAAGGGCGTGCCGGACTGGAATTCGATCCCGATTACGTCCGCGCGTTCATCGCGATGATGCAGAAGTGGGAGTCGCAGGTGGCGGTCATCGCCGACGAGCGCGTGGCACTCCCCGCCAGCGCCGCGGGCTCCCCGGCGCAGCCGGCGGCCGGCTCCCCGGAAGTTCAGCCGGGAAGCAATTAGATTCCTGGGTATGTCTCGCGGATTATTCGTTGGTTGCTTGCTGCTTGCGCTCCCCGCTGCCAGTCTGGCGGCGCAGGGACGCACGGCGCCGCGCCTCGAGGGGAAGTGGGAAGCGCACACCGACGATGGACCCCGGCTCATCATGGTGCGCTCCGACAGCTCGGCCCAGTTCGGCGATCAGGTGGCGCGCTGGCGCGTGGTCGGGGACAGTGTCTGGTTCACGATGGGCGACGGCGTGTGGAACGTCTACGGACTGAAGATGCAGGGCGACAAACTCACGATCTCCGGCGGCGACCTCGACAAACCGGTGACGCTGCGTCGTGTGGGACCGCCGACGCCACGCCCCGATACCCTGCAGGTTCCCGAGCCGCCGCCGGTGACCGCACGCGCCTGGTAGAATTCAATGTCGAATGTCCAATATCCAACGCCCAATGTCCAAGGGCGCATTTGGACAATTGAGCATTGGACCTTGAGCATTGGACATTCTTATTTCGTAGACCAGTCGTACACCCGTCCCAGCACCGCGCGCATTTCCGGCGTAAACGTCATATCGCGGCGCGGCAGCACCCGCTCCACCGTCTTGAGAAATCCGTCACGGGTCATCCGCTCGGGGCTGCCGCCGCCCCAGGCGAACGGCGCGACGTACTTGGGCGCGCGCACGCCGTCGAACACGCTCGCGCCCGCGCCGATCACGGTACCCGTCACGAGGAGGGTGCCGATCGCGGTCTTGGCGTGATCGCCGAGCAGGCTGCCGAGAAACTGCTGGCCGGTCTCGATCGCCGCGCCCGCGACGTCGAGCCGCACGGGGCCGTACGTGTTCTTGAGATTGGACGTCGTCGTCCCGGCGCCGAAGTTCACCCAGCGGCCGACGATGCTGGTGCCGACGAAGCCATCGTGCGACTTGTTGGCGTATCCGAGAAAGCTGCACGCCGACATCTCGCCCCGCACGTTGCAGTGCGGCCCGATCGCCGAGCCGCGAATATCGCCGCCCAGGACCCGCGTGTTGGCGCCGATCCAGATCGGCCCCTCGAGCCGCGCCCCGGAACGCACCTCGGCACCGCTCTCCACCACGACCGGTCCGTTCGCAACGTCGAATATCACGCCGGGCTCGATGATCGCCTCGTGCACCGCGAGGTTCGCCGGATCGCCGATGACGATCGAACCAGCGGGGACCGGATCGGACTCGCCCAGCATGGCCCGCACGTCCTCGGGGAGGAGCTGGTACAGCGCCGGGATCAGGTCGAACACGCCGTGCAGGACAACGCCTGTGACTGCGACGGCCTGGGCCTCCGGCTGGGGGCCCTGCCACGTCGCACCGGCGGGGACCGTCCACCCGACGGTGATGCCGTGCGACACGAGGCGTGCCGCAGTCGCGGGGAGGGTGGGGGCGAGGCCGCGCGGCGCGAACGTCGATGAGCCGATCACCGCGGGACCGGTGATGGGGTGCCGGGCGCGCACCGGCGGGGTACCGGGCTCCGTGAAGCCGGCGAGATGCGGCAGCGCGAGAATCTCCGTTGCCTCGGCGCCGATGAACGTCTCCCAGCGCTCGCGGATCAGATGGGCGCCGGCGCGCAGCTCCGAGAGGGGGCGCACCCCCGCGAACGGAGCCCAGGCCGGCGCCGGATCGGGATCGAGCAGGTAGAGGGCGATCGTCACAGCTGCTGCACCAGCGCCTTGAGTCGATCGGCGCGGCCGGTCGGCATGACGAGGGTGTGGCCGTTGGCGCGTACCACGACGAGACCGGTAATGCCGCTCACGGCCAGGTGCTCGTCCTCCGACCACAGCACGCAGCGTCGCACGTCATCGCCGATCGTCACGTTTCCTACGGCGATATTGCCGTTCGCGTCGGGGGTGCGGATGCGGAACAGGGCATCCCATGACCCGATGTCGTCCCAGCGGAAGGTGCCTTCCACCACCGCGAGCCGTTTGGTGCGCTCGAGCACGGCGATGTCGACGGCGGCGGGCGTCACCGCGGCGAAAAACGCAGCGGCGTCCCCGCTGGCGAGCGCCGGAAGCCCGCGCCGCAGCTCGCGGGCATGCGCGGTTGCCTCCGCCAGGAAGCGCTCGACACCCCAGGCAAAGAGGCCGGTGTTCCACAGCGCGCGGCGGCGGCGCAGCTGGGCGGCTCGCGTGGCGGTCGGCTTTTCGACGAACCGCTGCACACGGCGCGCGAAGCGGCTGCCGCCGAGCGCTGCGCCGGGAACGATGTAGCCGTACCCCGTTTCCGGCCGCGTCGGTTTCACGCCGACCGTCACCAGGACGTCGTGGTCGCGCGCCGTCTGCAACGCACGCTCAGCGGCGACGCGGAACGCCGCCTCATCGCCCACCGCCCAGTCGGCATGCAACGATATCATCTGCGCGCCGGGATCGCGCTTGGCGATCCAGCTCGCACCCCACACCAGGGCAGGGGCGGTGGACGCGGCGCGCGGCTCGGCGAGCACCTGGGCGGCAGGCACCTCGGGGACGAGCTCGGTGACGCGCTCGACGAGGAACGGTCCCGTGAGGATGAGGACGCGGCTCGGGGGAACGAGACCGTTGAGCCGGCGCACCGCCTGCGCCAGAAGCGGCCGATCGCCGGCGAGGGGCAGGAGCTGCTTCGGCCGCTCGGCGGTGGAGAGCGGCCAGAACCGCGTTCCGGCGCCTCCCGCGAGGATCACCGCCCAGGTATTCACCCGGCGGCGTCGGGGTCGGAGTCTCCCACCAGCGCGGCGACGAGGGCGCGCAGCTTCGTCGGACTGAACGGCTTGGTGATCGTTTGCGCGCCGAGGCGGCGTGCTTCGGCGAGCACGCGTTCTTCGCCTTCGGCGGTCAGCACGAGCACCGGGATGGTGGCAGTGGCGGGGCGCTCGCGCAACTCGCGCAACAGATCGACCCCCGAGCCGTCGGGGAGGTGGATGTCGAGGAGGATTCCGTCGGGGGGGCCCCAGTCGGTCTTGAGCGCGTCGCGGGCCTCGAACAACGAGCGCGCCAGCCGCAGCTCATAGCCGCGCGACTCCAGCTGGAGCTGCAGCAACAGGCCGATGTGTGGCTCGTCGTCCACGACCAGGAGTCGCCGGGTCACGCGGCCAGCTTCCAGTTACAGCAGGCCGGCGATTGCAGTGCGATGGCGGCGAATATCGAACAACAGCGTGCCAACGTTGGTCTCGGGCCGCACCAGGATGACGAGGAGCGCGTCGGAGTGGAGGACGGCAACGACCGCCATGCCGACGGCGAACTCCAGCACCGCGGTGACGAATTCCCCGCGGCCGCCGGCACCGCCCAGGTCGGTCATCCCGCGGATCACCGCGGGGAGAACGGCGGCGACAGTCTCCGAGTCGATACCGTTCCGGGCCGCGGCGTCGATCGGCAGCCCGTCGCGCCCCACCACGACGACCGCGTCGACACCGTCCCGACGGGCGATCGCCTGCACCAACTCCCGGATCGTCGGCATACGCGCGCGAAGCTAGGACGCACGATAGGGGAAGTCAAGCAGTGATAGACGGTTAAGGGTTGATCGCCCAGTGGCGCCGGGGTATCTTGACGCGACGATGTTCCGCAGTCTCTCCGGCGCTTCGTACGCCTCCCTCGCACTCGGGCTCCTGACCGTCACGGCCTGTGGCAACACCGGCCTGCAGCCCGGCATCGACGCGAATGTGATCGATACGATATCGCTGTACGCCGTCGACGGCACCGCGCTCAATTTCCCGTCCGCGTTCAGCATCGCGAAGCCGAACGCCGTGCGGACCGATCTGACGACGAATTTCGATTTCGTGTTCAACCTCACGCCATTGGACTCCGCCGTGTTCCTGCCGACCGGGGCGGTGCACCTGGGTGTCGGGTCCGCCATTCAGAAGATGGCGCCGGGGACGTCGTTCGACGCGGTGACGATCGCGCCGGGGGGCGTCTACCAGGACACCGTTCCGGTTACCGTCGACAGCGGCACCGTCGTGGTCGTGCGCTCCCGCCCCGTTTCCCAAAGTGCGCTCTCGGTGTGCGTGACAGGAGTGGGGTACCTGTACGCCAAGGTTCGGGTGCTGGCCATCGATACGCTCGCCCGTCGCATCGAGCTCCAGATTCTGGCGAATCAAAACTGCGGATACCGCAGTCTCACGCCCGGCAACCCCAAACAGTAGCGGTATGATCGACCTGCGGCTGTTGCGCAGCGACCCGGCTCAGGTGCGGGCCGCGCTCGCGCGCCGCGGTGACGCTACCGTGGCGGCGCTGCTCGCGGAGATCCTCGACCTCGATGCGCAGCGTCGCGCACTCGTCACGGAGCTCGACCAGCTCAAGGCGGAGCGCAACGAAGCCTCCCGCGCCGACGCGCAGCTCGTGAAGCAGCAGGGCGCGCTGCCCCCGGACGTCGTGGTCCAGCGCCGCGCCCTGGGCGAGCGCATCACCGCGGCCGAAGCAGACGTGCGAGCCCGCGACGACGCCCTGGCCGACAAGACGCTCTACGTGCCGAACATTCCGCTCCCCGACGTTCCGGATGGCCCTGCGAGTGCGAACGTGATCGTCCGCAGCTGGGGGACGCCGCGGCCCAGCGCGCCGGATGTGAAACCACACTGGGAGATCGGCGAGCGGCTCGGTCTGTTCGATCTCCCGCGCGGCGCCAAGCTCGCGGGATCGGGGTTCCCGCTTTTCGTGGGAGCGGGCGCGCGGCTCGTGCGGGCGCTGCTGCAGTTCATGCTCGACCTGCATACGCGCCAACACGGCTACATCGAAGTCGAGCCCCCTTTCGTGGTGCGACGCGAGATGATGCAGGGCACGGGACAGCTCCCCAAGTTCGCGGAGGACGCGTACCACACCGCCGAGGACGATCTGTTTCTCGTGCCCACAGCGGAGGTGCCGCTCACAAACCTGTATCGCGACGAAATCCTGGACGGCGCGCGCCTGCCGATCGCGCACACCGCCTACACGCCGTGCTGGCGCCGCGAGGCGGGCGCCGCGGGGAAGGACACGCGCGGCCTGCTGCGCGTGCATCAGTTCGACAAAGTGGAGCTGGTGCGCTTCGTGCGCCCGGCCGATGCCAGGGCCGAGCTCGAGCAGCTGACACGGCACGCCGAGACGGTGCTGCAGCAGCTCGAGCTGCCGTATCGCGTGGTGGCGCTCGCCGCCGGCGACCTGGGATTCTCCGCCGCCAAGACCTATGATCTCGAAGCGTGGGCGCCGGGCGTCGGCGCGTGGCTCGAGGTGTCGAGCGCGTCGACCTTCACCGACTTCCAGGCGCGGCGGGCGGGGATCCGGTTTCGCGCCGCGAAAGGCGAGAAACCGGAGTTCGTGCACACGTTGAACGCTTCCGGCGTCGCCCTGCCACGGACGATCGCGGCGCTGCTCGAAACGCACCAGGCTCCGGACGGCAGCGTCACGCTGCCCAAGGCGCTCGTTCCCTACATGGGCAGCGAACGGCTGGCCCTTCCCCCGACGGCAGGTGCGTAAGGGAGCGCTGTACCGGTCCGGGCCGGCGATTCTGGTGGGGCTGGCGTTCGCGTTCGGCGCACTGTCGGTCGGTTCGGCGTGGCTGGTAGCGCGCCATCTGCAGGACGACGCGCGCGAGACGAGCCGCATGTTCGGCCGTGTCTTCGGCGGACTGAACGACCCGCGTCCCGATGCCGCGACCGAGACGTTGTTCGAGCTGGCCGCGCAGGTTCGCGCCCTGGGCATCCCCCTCGCTATCACCGACAGCGCGGGGCGCGTGACGGCGCTCGAGAACGCCCCGCCGGGCCTCGGTCGCGACAGCGCCAGCATGCGCGCCTGGGTCGCCGAGCTCGACGCCGTGAATCCGCCGATCTCGGGTCCGGGCATCGGGACGGTGCACTTCGGCGCCCTCCCGGTGACGCGGCGGCTCGAGCGGCTGGCGGCGTTGCAGGGCGGGGTGCTGCTGGCGCTCGTCGGGCTCGCGATCTGGGCATACCGCATCCGGCTGGGAGCGGTCCGCGACCGGCTGTGGGTCGCGATGGCGCGCGAGTCGGCGCACCAGCTGGGGACGCCGCTCATGAGCCTCACCGGATGGATCGCGGACCTGCGGGAGCATCCCGAGCGGCCCGCGATCGCCGTGGCGGACCACCTGCAGACCGACGTCGAGCGGCTGGAGCGGGTGGCGCGGCGCTTCGAGCGCATCGGCCGGCCGCCCCGGCGTGAGGCCGTGGGGATCGGGGCGACGGCGGAGCGCGTCGTCGCGTACTTCCGGCCGCGCCTGCCGACGCGCGCGCATCCCGTGACCATGACGCTGAGCGCCGCGGGACCGGGACCGGTGATCCAGGGCGACCCGGTGCTGGTGGAATGGGCGCTCGAGGCGATCGTCAAGAATGCGATCGACGCGCTCTCCGGGCGGGGCGGGACGGTGCACGTAACAGTGGACGGCGCCGACGGTCGCGCGCGCATCACCGTGCGCGACGACGGTCCCGGCATTCCATCGGGGCGCATCTCTCGCGCGTTCGAAGCGGGAGTCTCATCCAAACCCGGCGGCTGGGGGCTGGGGTTGCCGCTGGCGCGCCGCATCGTGGAGCAGCAGCACGGGGGCCGTTTGCTCTTCTTTCCAGAAGCACCGGGGTGCCGATTTGTGCTTGAATTTCCAGCTGGAGCCTGAGACGTGAATCTGCCGCTCAACCCGGAGCAGCGCCGGGCAGTGGAGCACGACGCCGGGCCGCTCCTGGTTCTGGCGGGCGCGGGCTCGGGGAAGACGCGCGTGCTCACGGCGCGGATCGCGTACCTCATCCAGGCCTGCGGCGTGCGCGCGGACCGCATCTTCGCCGTCACCTTCACCAACAAGGCGGCGGGGGAGATGCGCGAGCGCGTGGCCGCGCTGCTGGGCGCAGACCCGCGGGGCTTGTGGATCGGGACCTTCCACGCGCTGTCGGCGCGACTGCTGCGGCGCGAGGCGCCGCTGCTCGGTTTCGGACCGAATTTCACGATCTACGACGAGGACGACTCGAACGCCGTGATCAAACGGATGCTCGAGCGGCGCGAGCTGTCGCCGAAGGTGTACCCCCCGCGCGCCCTGCACGCGCTGATTTCGGGAGCGAAGAACCGCCTCATCGATCCCGACGACTTCTTCCACACCGCCGACACGCCGCTCGCCGTAGTGGCGGCGGACTGTTACCGGGAGCTCGGGGCGGAGCTGCAGCGCGCCAATGCGATGGACTTCGACGACCTGCTGCTCTTTCCGTTGCAGCTGTTCCGGGACCACCCGGAGCGGCTGCACTGGTGGCAACGGCGCTTCGACCACGTGCTGGTGGACGAGTTTCAGGATACCAACGTGGCGCAGTACCGCCTGGTGCGCGCCCTCGCCGAACACCACCACAACCTGTGCGTCGTCGGAGATGACGATCAGGCGATCTACGGGTGGCGCGGCGCCGACGTGCGCCACATGCTCTCCTTCCAGTCCGATTTCCCCGGGACGACGCTCGTCAAGCTGGAGCAGAACTACCGTTCCACGCAGGTGATCCTCGACGCCGCCAACGGCGTTATCGCCGAGAACAAGGATCGTATCGGGAAGACGCTGTTCACCGCGACGCAGGGCGGGGAGCCGATCGTGTTGCTGAGCGCTGCGGACGAACGCGACGAAGCGGAGTGGATCGTGACGCAGTTCGCCGATCAGGCCGCCCAGCACGACGTCGGCTATGAAGGCATGGCGGTGCTGTACCGGACGAACTCGCAGTCGCGTCCTCTGGAAGAAGCGTTCCGCATGCGCGGGGTGCCCTACCGCCTGGTGGGGGCGGTGAGCTTCTATGAGCGGCGCGAGGTGAAGGACTTGCTCGCCTACCTGCGGCTCGTCGCCAACCCCGCCGACGACCAGGCGTTCGCGCGGATCGCCAACGTGCCGCGCCGCGGGATTGGCGATACGTCCCTCGGCGTGCTCGCCGAGGCGGCCCGCCAGTGGAAGAAGCCGTTGCTCGACGCTGCCCGTATCGCCGACCGGCTGGAGGGAGTGCGGCCCGGTCTCAAGGAGACGATGCGCCAGTTCGCCTCGCTGGTGGACCGGCTGCGGGAGGCGGTGGCGCAGGCGGACCCCGCCACCGCGCTGGAGACGATCATCGCGGTCACCGGGTACGAGGCGTGGCTCGCCGAGGAAGGCGTAGAAGGGGTCGAGCGCTTGGAGAACGTGCGGGAGCTGATCGCCGGGGCGGCGGCATGGGCGGAGGTGGCGGAGACGGCCGAGGGGGAGGAAGGCGGCGGCTCGCTGATCGAGCGCTACCTCACCCAGTCGGCGCTGCTCACGCCGACCGACGAATACGGGGGAGCGGGCGCGTCGGGCGCTACGCTCCTCACGGTGCACATGGCGAAGGGGCTCGAGTGGCCGATCGTCGCCTTGGCGGGTCTGGAGGACGGACTCTTCCCGCTGGCGCGCACGGCGGGGGAGCCGGGCGGGCTCGAGGAGGAGCGCCGGCTGTGCTACGTGGGTCTCACGCGCGCGCGCGAGCGACTGTATCTCTCCTGGGCACGCACGCGCTACCGCAACGGCCGGCTGGAGATGGCGGAGCCGTCGCGCTTTCTCGACGCGGTGCCGCCGGATCGCATCGTGGAGCGCAACACGACCCCCGCCTGGTCCCGTGGCGGGGGCAGCGGGCGGGGTGGAGGGTCTCGGGTGAGCGCCCCGACGCGGCGCCCACTGGCGGAGCGGGTTCCCATCGATGAGCCGTTCATGGTGGAGGAATCGCAGGACGTGCCACGCTATGTAAAAGGAGAACGGGTGCGGCATCGGAAGTTCGGCAGCGGCATCGTGCAGGAGGTGTCCGGCATCGGCCGCAATCTCAAGGTCATGGTCCAGTTCGACGACACCGACGTGGGCACGAAGCATCTGCTCGTAGCCTTTGCGGGGTTGGAGCGCGACTGGGAGGGAGACGCACCATGAGCGTGTCGCGCCAGGAGGTCGAGCGCATCGCCCGCCTCGCGGAGCTGCACGTCGACGAGACGGCATTGCCGGCCCTCACCGGGCAGATGTCGCGCATTCTCGATTACGTTTCGCAAATCGCCGCTGTGCCGGGGACCGAGACCGTGCAGCCGTTCACCCCCGGCCCGGCGGCGCTGCGATTCCGCAGCGACGAGGTGCGCCCCGTGCCGCTCGCCCTCCCCCCAGCCCAGATCGCCCCCGCGTTCAAGGACGGCCTCTTTCTCGTGCCACGGCTCGGCGCGTTCGACGCCGGCGCGGCCGGCGGAGACGACGTGGAGTGACGAGTATCGCCGACACGGCGAGCCGACTCGCCGGGGCCGCGTCCCTCAACGCGCTCCTCACCCCGATTGCCGAAGTCGAAGCTTCGCTCGCGCAGCAAGTGGAACGCGCGACGGCCGGGCCCCCTGGTTCCCCCGGTCCCCTCGCGGGGATGCCCGTGGCCGTGAAAGACAACATCTGCACCCTCGAGTACACGACGAGCTGCGGCTCGCGCATCCTCGAGGGGTACCGCTCCCCGTTCGAAGCCACAGCGATCACCCGGCTCAAGGCGGCCGGCGCGTTGATCGCCGGGAAGACCAACTGCGACGAGTTCGCGATGGGGTCGTCCACCGAGCATTCGGCGTTCGGACGCACGCTGCACCCGCTCGATCCGACGCGCGTCCCGGGTGGGTCTTCCGGCGGCTCCGCAGCCCTCGTGGCGGCGGGTGTCGTGCCCGCGGCGCTGGGGTCGGAAACGGGCGGCTCGGTGCGGCAGCCGGCATCGTTCTGCGGCATCGTGGGGATCAAGCCGACGTATGGCCGCGTGTCCCGCTACGGGTTGGTCGCCTTCGGTAGCTCGCTCGATCAGATCGGCGTGTGCGGCCGCACCGTGTCCGACGCTGCTCGCGTCCTCGCCGCGATCAGCGGGCGCGACCCGTTGGACGCAACCTGCGAAGACCGCGATCCCTTCCAACTCCCCGCCGCGCCGGAGAACCTGCAGGGGTTCGTGATCGGGATTCCGAGGGAGTACTTCCCGCCCGATCTCGATCCCGGCGTGCGCCGCGCGTGCGAGCGCGTGATCAAGGTCCTCAAGGATCTGGGGGCGGCGGTGCGGGACGTTTCGCTGCCGCACACCGCGTACGCGATTCCCACCTACTACATCATCGCTCCCGCCGAGGCGTCGTCGAACCTGGCGCGCTACGACGGCGTTCGCTACGGTCCACGCTTCAACGGTGCGCCGGACGTCCGCGCCCTGTACCAGAGCACGCGCGGCAAAGGGTTCGGCCCCGAAGTGCGTCGCCGCATTCTCGTGGGGACGTACGTGCTGTCGGCGGGCTACTACGACGCCTATTACCGGCGCGCGCAGCGCATGCGCGCCCTGATCGCGCAGGATTTCCGCAACGTCTTCGACCGCGGGGTCGACCTCCTCTTCACACCGTCCACCCCCACGCCGGCGTTCAAGGCGGGGGAGAAGATGGACGACCCGGTCGCCATGTATCTGGCCGACATCTTCACCGTCACCGCCAATCTCGCAGGGATCCCGGGGATCACCGTGCCGATCGGGCGGGTCGACGGCCTGCCGATCGGCGGCCAGCTGCTCGCCCCGCTGTTCCTCGAGGACGAAATGCTCGAAGCGGCCTTCACGCTGGAGCGGGCCGTGCCCGGCGCCGACGAAGTATGAGCTGGGAAACGGTGATCGGGCTCGAGACGCACGTGCAGCTGCGCACACGCTCGAAGATGTTCTGCGGCTGCTCCGCCGCCTTCGGCGCGCCCCCCAACACCAACGTCTGCCCCGTCTGCCTCGGGTTGCCGGGAGCGCTGCCCACGGTCAACGGCTTCGCGATTCAGCTTGCCGTGCGCGCGGCGCTCGCCCTGCGCTGCGACGTGCATCTGCGCAGTGTCTTCGCCCGCAAGAACTACTTCTATCCGGACCTGCCCAAAGGGTATCAGATCTCGCAATACGAAGAGCCCTTGGCCACCGCCGGACATCTCGCCTACACCAGCCCGGACCGTGGAGCGGTGGCGGCGACGATCGTGCGGCTGCACGTGGAGGAAGATGCGGGGAAATCGTTGCACGACCGGGTGCCGAAGAGCAGCGCGATCGATCTCAACCGCTCGGGCGTGCCGCTCGCCGAGATCGTCACCGGTCCCGATTTCCGCTCACCGCAGGAAGCCCGCGCCTACCTCCTGGCCCTGAAGGAAGTGCTCGAATACGCCGACGTGTCGGACTGCGACCTCGAGAAGGGCAGTCTGCGGGTCGATGCCAACGTCTCGGTGCGCCGCGTGGGGGAGCCGGCGTTGGGGACGAAGACCGAGGTGAAGAACATCAACTCCTTCGCATTCGTCGAGAAGGCGCTCACGCTCGAGCGGGATCGCCAGATCGGCGTGCTGGAGAGCGGGGGAAAGATCGAACAACACACGATGCTGTTCGATTCCCGGGCGAACGCCGTGCGTCCGCAGCGCACGAAAGAAGAGAGCAAGGATTACCGCTACTTCCCCGAGCCCGATCTGCCGCCGCTCGTCGTCCCCGAACAGTGGCTGGCCGATGAACGGGCGGCGCTCCCCGAGCTCCCCGCTGCCCGGCGCGAGCGGTTCGCGACGCAGTACGGCATTCCGGCCAAGGACGCCGCGGTCCTGGTGCAATCCCGCACGATCGCCGATTACTTCGAGACGACGGTCGCGGCGGGGGCGGAGGCCAAGCCGGCCGCCAACTGGGTGATGGGCGAGGTGCTCGCCGATGCCAAGGAGCGGGCCGGGGTGTTGCGCGTGACGCCGGAGCGGCTCGCTCGCCTCATCGAGCTCGTCAAGGACGGGACCGTGTCCAACCCGGCCGCGAAGCAGGTGTTTCAGGCGTTGGCCGACAACGGACACGGCGACCCGCGCGCCGTGGCGGAGCGGCTCGGGCTGATTCAGGTGGCGGACGCCGGGGCCCTGACGGGATGGGTAGAAGAAGTGATTGCCGGGCATCCTGCGGAGGTGGCACGCTACCGCAAAGGCGAAACGAAGCTGCTGCCGTTCTTCGTGGGTCAGGTCATGAAAGTGTCGAAGGGAAAAGCCGATCCCACCCGCGTCCCGACGCTCGTCAAGGAGCGATTGGGGGGCTGACCGCCTCCTCGCGCCACGGCTTCGCCGCGCGCGCACCGCGCCAGAAATCGAGCGACGCATCGGGCAGGCCGAAGTGCTCCTCGGCGGTGGCCCGGATCCGCTCGGGGTCGGTTCGCCCGCCCACCTGCAGCGCCCGCCGCCGCATCTGCTTTGCGAGTCCGAGCGCCTTGTCCCCCGCCGGGTCGAGGCGGTGCGGCGGGGCATCGTCCTCGGCCAAACCCTCCATGACGTACTCGAACGCGACCGCCATGTGGCGCTCGACGTCGTCCGAGGGGAGGTCCCACCGGCTGTTCTCCGCGATCAGCTGAAACACCCACTGCCAGCTCTGGTTCTCCGTGAGGTGCACCATGCCGCGGAACAGGCGGCGGTTGGTGCGGATGCTGAACAGCGTGGGAGACAGGATGGCGTCCAGATGGGCGTCGCTCACCCCATGGTCCTGCAGGATGACGGACTTCGCCGTGCGCGGATAGCGCTCGCCGAGGTGCGTCTCGAGCCGGCTCTCCCAGTAGCTGTGGCCCAGGGCCGCGGTGCTGCTCGTGAGCACGAGCTGATGCGGGACGTAGTAGTTGTGGGCCACCGTGTCGGCGGCGAGGTGCGACAGGTACCCGAGACCGAACGCGCGTAACCCGTCGGTATGAGCCAGCTCGAAGATCTCGCGCCCCACGTGCCACGCGTGGCAGTGGCGGCCCACCGGCGCGTACTTCTTCGCCATCGAGGTGTCGGCGGCGATGTTGCCGTACAGGAAGTCGAAGGGGAAGGCGCGCAGCAGGTCGGCCACGGCGGAGGGGAGGGCGGAGAGGTTCGCCAGGACCGACTCCCCGAGGTAGATGTGCGTGGCGGGCGTCCACGCGTGCGCCACGCCGGGGAACAGCACCAGCGCAGCCACCGCGACACCGACGAGGGCGATGGCGCGCTTCAGTCGCTGTCTCCCTCGTTCGAGCGCTTGCGCAGCGAGCGCCCCAGGCGCCAGACCGAAACCCCGCGGCGCACGGTCCGGGCCGTCGCGGCCACGTCGCGCGCCGTCTCCCCGATCTCTCGCTCCGCCTCACCCAGGGTTTCGCCCAACTCCGACAGCCGGGCTTCGGCGGCGTCGGCCGCGTGCACGATGCGCTGGCGCATGTCGCGCGAGGTCTCGGCGAGGCCGTCGGCTTCGCTGCGGATCGTCCCGATCAGTTGGCGCACGTCCTCGACGACGGGCTCGGCCGAATGGCGGATGGCATGGAGGAAAGACCGCACGCCGTAGGCGGCCGCCAGGACCGCCAGAGCGGATACCAGTGCCGCGGTGGCGATGACGGCGAGGCTGATGGCGCCCATCACCGCGGCCCACGTGGGGATCATGCTGTAACCTCGGCCGGCGGCGTGGGGGAAGTCAACGGGGCAGGCGCCGGGGTGCCCGCCGGCACGAGGGAAGTGAGGAGCAGCGCGAGCGCAGCGGCGGTCACGAGCGCTCCGCGCTCCACGGCGCCGAGCGTCCGTTCCGCCGTCAAGGCGTACGAGAGCGCGAGCGCGAGTCCCAGGGTGTGACGCGACGAAGCAACGGCACCGGCGAACCGCCGTCGCACGCCGGGCCAGAGCGCCAGCAGCAGCGCTGCGACGAGCACCGGCAGGAACCGACCGCCCGCGAGCGCACCGGCGGCGAACCACAGCAGCGCGCCGACGGTGGGCGATGTCGGCGCCAGCTCGTCGGCGAGTCGTTCGTACCCGGGCCCCCATTTCGCGAGTGCGAGGCCAAGCAACCCGCACACCAGGTAGGGAGATGTGCCCGAAGCGATCCCGATCCCGGCGGCAAGGCACAGGGCGGCGATCGTCGCGGGGGCTCGCGTCTTCGGTTGCCGGCCCAGCCGCGTGGCGACGAGCACGCCCACCAGCGTCCCGCCGAGGGTGAACCCCAGCCACAGCGCGATGGGGAACAGGTCGCTGCGACGCGCGTGCGGAATGAGGGCGAGGAGCGCGCCGGCGGTGACGAGCAGGGACAAGCTGGTGGCCGCCCTGGAGCGTGGTGCGGCCGCGAGTGCGAGGGACGCGGACAGCACGGCGATCACCGGCCAGACGGGCTTCCAGACGGGAGCGACGGTTGGGGGCAGTACGCGCGTGGCGCCGTACACCAGCGCCGCGGGGAGCACGAACGCCGCCGCGAGCCCGGCGATCGCCCCCGCCGTCCAGGGTTCGCGCAACGGCGATTCCGGAGCGGTGAGCCGGGCCGCGGCGCCGGCGGCGATCCACCCGATCGCGCAGGCCACGATCGGCGTCAGGCCAAGGGCGAGGGAGCCGTCGAGCACGCCGAGCAGCGGTCCCAGGATCACGCCGATGAGCAGCCACGCGATCGGTGGAGCCCGGCGCGCGCCCGCGAGCACAACAGCCAGCCAGGGCGGGCGAGGGAGATAGGTGGCGAGCAGTGCCGCGAGCGCAATCAGCGCTGCGGCGACGAGCGGCGGCAGCGGAAACACGCGCGATACGTTCGCCCTCGCTTGACGCCCGCGCAAGCGTTCCGGTAGGTTGGCCCCCATGCCGCCGACGTTTTGCGTGTCCGGCGCTCGCGCGCTCGAGGGCACGATTCGCCCCGCCGGTAACAAGAACGCCGCACTTCCCATTCTGGCTGCGACGCTGCTCGCCGATGGCCCCTGTCGCATCGAGAACGTGCCCCATATCCGGGACGTCGAAACGATGCTCGCCCTGCTGGAGCATCTGGGCGCGAGCGTGACCTGGACGGGGCCCAACACGCTCGAAGTCGACACGCGCAGCGCCCAGCCGCGCGATCTCGATCCGGCGCTGTGCGCCAAGGTGCGCGCGTCGATTCTGTTCGCCGGACCGATGGTGGCGCGCTTCGGGCGCGTGGCGCTGCCGCCGCCCGGCGGCGACGTCATCGGGCGGCGCCGCGTCGACACGCACTTCCTGGCGCTCGAGGCGCTCGGCGCCGATGTCGAGGTGGGGAAGCGGTACCAGCTCGAGGCAAAATCGCTCACCGCGGCCGACGTCTTTCTCGACGAGCCGAGCGTCACCGGGACCGAGAACGCGCTCATGGCCGCCGTGCGGGCGAAGGGCGACGTCGTGCTGCGCAACGCCGCGAGCGAGCCGCACGTGCAGGACCTGGCCCGCTTCCTGACGAGTCTGGGCGCCCGAATCGACGGCATCGGAACCAACGTGCTGCACGTCCACGGCGGAGCGCCCCTCGGGACGGCCGCGGAGCCGTTTCGCATCGGTCCCGATCACATCGAAGTGGGCTCGTTCATCGGTCTGGCGGCGGTCACCAACGGGGCGTTGCGCATCGAGGGGGTGCGCACCGAGGACCTGCGTGCGACGCTCTACGCGTTCGACCGGCTCGGCGTGCGGCCGCGGATCGACGGCGATGCGCTGATCGTCGCGAAGGATCAGGAGCGCCGCATCCGCGCGGATCTCGGGGGACACATCCCGAAGCTCGAGGACGGTCCCTGGCCGGCGTTCCCCGCCGACCTGATGTCGATTGCGATCGTGGTGGCCACGCAATGCGAGGGGCCGCTGCTCGTGTTCGAGAAGATGTTCGAGTCGCGTCTGTTCTTCGTGGACAAGCTGATCGGAATGGGGGCGCGCATCGTGCTGTGCGATCCGCATCGCGCCGTGATCGCGGGCCCTTCGGCGCTCCACGGCGGGGAAGTGGAGAGCCCCGACATTCGGGCCGGGATGGCCATGCTGCTCGCCGCCCTCGCCGCGCAGGGCGATTCGGTCATCCGCAATGTGGGCCAAATCGAGCGTGGGTACGAGCGCATCGACGAGCGCCTGCGGGCGCTGGGCGCGAAGATCGAGCGGCGCGAGGATGGTCGCTGACCGCCCGTCCGGCCGACCGCGACCATCAGGAAGTTCTTTCGGCCCGACCGGCAGATGACCACCAGCATTCCCCAGGCGACCATCGTCGTCGAAGTCCCGATGGGCGACGCGGCGGTACCCCGGCTCGAGCTGTCGGAGTGGGCGGCGCGCTATGGGCTGGTCGCAGGGATCACGACGCGGGCCGGTGGATTCTCGCTCGGCCTCTGGAGCGAGGAGCCCACGGCGCAGGTGATGACGCGCTGGCGTGCCTTCCGCCGGGCGTTCGAGTCGGGGTTCCCCACCGTCGTCCTGGGCCACCAGGTGCACGGTACCGACATCAAGTGGCACGCGAACCTGCCCCCAGGATGGCTCGTGCTGGACGGCGTCGACGGCCACGCCACCCGGGATCGAGGGACGCTGCTCGCGATCACCGTCGCCGACTGCATCCCCGTCTACCTCGCCGCACCGGAGCGGGGGATCGTAGCCCTGCTGCACGCGGGATGGCGCGGGGTGGCCGGAGGGATTCTCGAGCGCGCCCTGGGTGAGTTGACGGCGGCCACGGGGGCGACTTGCAGAGATTTTGTAATGCATTGTGGTGTAGGCGTTTGCGGTAATTGCTATGAAGTAGGTTATGAAGTCTCGGAGCGGGTGACCGGCCGTCCGCCAACAGTCTCCCCTGCGTTTGTCGACCTGCGCGGGTTGCTCGCGGGGCGTGGTGCAGCGCTGGGGGTGAGCGCAGTCAGCATTTCGGCGTTCTGCAGCGCGCACCACAACGACCAGTTCTTTTCACACCGGGCCTCGCTGGGCCGCGACGGCAGGATGGTGGCGTACCTGGGGATGCCGCTCGCGTCGACTTGACAGGCCGTGGGGTGGGGATACATTCCCCCTCGAAGCGGGCGAAGTCGGGCCCGCGCTTTTTTTTATGCTCACCGACAGCCTGGTGGAGGCCGTTCGGTCCCGGCTGGAGTCGTTGGGACTCGATCTGGCCGACCTTCGCCTGGGCGGCACGCCGAACCGGCCGCTCGTTCAAGTGCGCATCGATTGGCCGCCGGCGGACCCGGAGCGGCGCGTGACCGTGGACGACTGCGCCCTGGCCAGCCGGACTCTGGAAGCGTGGCTGGACGACGGCGGGCCGCTCGGCCCCCGCTATCAGCTCGAGGTCTCGAGCCCGGGGCTGGACCGGCCGGTGCGCTGGTACCGGCACTGGGTGCGGTTCATCGGCCGGGACGTGATGGTGAAGCTCGAAGGGCTGGGCAGGGTCCGCGCCCGCATCGTCGCGGTTCCGGACGAGGCGACGGTGGTGCTGCATCCCGAGGGCCGCGAGCCGGTGACACTGTCGCTCGATAAGGCTCGCGAAGCCCGCTTGGCAGTGGATTGGTAACCGACAACCGAGACTGATACCAGATAACGGAATTCTACGATGGCTAACGCAACCGACGTCGTTTCCGCGATCCGCGAGCTGACGAGCTCCAAGCAGCTCGAGCGCGGTGAAATGATCGAGCTGTTGAAGGACGGGCTGCACGCGGCGCTGGTGAAGCGCTACGGCCCGAACGTGCGCGCCGAGATCTCGATCGATGAGTTGAAGGGCACGATCCGGATCGTCGTGCTGAAAACGGTGGTCGAGACGATCGAGGACCCGGGCACCCAGATCTCGCTCGAGGAAGCGCGCTACGAAGACCCCGATTTCCAGCCCGGCGACGTGCTCGAGGAAGAGGTGCCGTTCGCCGAGTTCGGGCGCACGGCGGTGCAGGCGGCGAAACAGCGCATCATTCAGCGGGTCCGCGAGGGCGAGCGCAGCCGCATCCGCGACGAGTTCACGGGGAAGGTGGGCGAGCTGCTCCCCGGAGAAGTGCAGCAGATCGAGCGCGGCAAGATCGTGGTGATGCTCAACAAGTTCCGCGAGGCGGAGGCGATCATTCCCTACCGCGAGCAGAACCATCGCGAGCACTACCACCAGGGCGATTCGATCCGGGCGGTGTTGAAGCGGATCGAGGAAACGCCCAAGGGGCCGCGCCTCATCCTGTCGCGGGCCGACCCGCTGTTCGTCAAGGCGCTGTTCAAGATCGAGGTCCCCGAAATCCAGCAGCAGATCGTGGAAATCCGGGCGACCGCGCGTGAGGCGGGAAGCCGCACCAAGATCGCGGTGATCTCGCGCGATGACGCCATCGATCCCGTGGGGGCCTGCGTCGGTCTCAAGGGCTCGCGCGTGCAGGCGGTGGTGAACGAGCTGAACGGCGAGCGGATCGACATCGTGCCGTGGTCGCCCGATCCCGAGCGCTTCGCCAAACTGGCCCTGGCGCCCGCTCGCGTCGCGCGCGTGTTCTCGGACCCCGACAGCCGCACCATCCAGGCGATCGTCGACGAGGATCAGCTGTCGCTCGCCATCGGGCGAAACGGCCAGAACGTGCGCCTCGCGTCGGAGCTCACCGGCTGGAAGATCGATCTCTACTCGAGCCGCGAGTGGCTCGAGCGGGGTGGCGAGGGCCCGCTGTTCGCGCCGCTGCCTCCCGAGGAAGAGCAGGCGGTGAAGGTGTCGCTCACCGAGCTCAAGGGCTTGTCGCCCGATCTCGTGGCGGTCCTGGAAACCAACGGCAAGAAGACGTTGCAGGACATCCTCGACCTCGAGCGCGAGGACATCGACAAGCTCCAGGGGATGACGCCCGAGCTGGCCGACCGGCTCATGAGCTTCCTCAACGAGCTGACCGAAGAGGGCGGTGAAGAGCAGGCGGCCGGGGCCGACGCGCCGACGCCGGATCCCACGCCAGCGGCGTGAGCGACTTCCAGGGCCGGCTCGCGGGCCTGTTGGGGTTGGGGGTTCGGGCAGGGAACGTGGTCATCGGCGTGTCGGGAGTCCGGGCACGCCTGCAGCAGGGGCGGCTGGCCGTCGTCGTCCTGGCGGCGGATGCAAGCCCCCGGACGCGGGACAAGGTGGAGCGGCTGGCGCGGGCGCGCGGCGTTCCGGTGCTCGCCGGCCCTGCGGCGGAGCGGTTGGGCGCGCAGCTCGGGCGTGCGCCGGTGCAGACGGTGGGGACGGAAGACCGCGCACTGGCGCGCGGATTGATGCGGCTTTCGGAGGAGTGAGTGGCGACACGGATTCATGATCTGGCGGCGGAGTTCGGCATCTCCTCGGAGCAGGTGATGAACATGCTCAAGGAGATGGACATCTTCGTGCGCAGTCATCTCACCCCGCTCAAGGACGAGCAGGTGGCGATGATGCGCGCCCGGTGGGAGCGCGAGAAGCGGCGCCAGAAGGAGCCGCCGGCGGCGAGCACCAAGCGGCGCCGCGTGGCTAAGGCTGCCGAGCCCGCCCCCGAGCCGGTGGAGGACCGTCCCAAGCGGCGCCGTCGCACGGCCGCCGAAGTGGCGGCAGCCGAAGCCGAAGCCCAGGCCGAAGCGGCGCGCGTCGCCGCCGAGCAGGAATTGCGGGTCCAGGCGGCGCTCGAAGCGGTCCGCGTCCAGGAAGAAGAGAAGCCCGCCATTTCGCTCGAAGAGCGTGCTGCCGCACTGTTCCGCGATATTCCGGCCGTCGAGGCGGCAACGCCCGAGCCAGCGGCCCCGGCCGCGGCCAGTTACGCGGCGCCGCCGGCTGCGCCGCCGCCCTCGCCGCTCCCTTCGGTCCAAGCAGGTCCGCCGCCACGCCCCGTGATTCCGACGCCGGTGCGGCCCAAGCCGGTCGCGAGTGGCATGCCGGGCGGCAGCGTGCCGCCGCGCCCCGTTGCCTCCGCCGCCCCCGGTGCGGGCGCGCTCGAAGAGCGGCGCCGCGACAAGGCCGGGAAAAAGCGGAAGAAGGGTCGCAAGTCGCTGGTCGATCAGGAAGCGGTAGCGCAGAACATCTCGCGCACGCTGGCCTCGATCAAAGGACCGGTTGCCAGGAAGGGCGCGCGCCCGCGCGACGAAGGCCCGAGCTTCCGCGACCTCCAGGAAGAGCGGCGCGCCGCCGAGAAGGAGCGCGAAAAGACGCTGGTGCGGGTGACCGAGTTCATCACCGTCAGCGAGCTCGCCAACATTCTCAAGGTGCCGCCGACGCAGATCGTGACCTTCGCCTTCAAGGAGCTGGGGCAGATGGTCACGATCAACCAGCGGCTCGACTTCGACCTGATCGAGCTGATCGCCTCGGCGTTCGGCTTCCAGGCGACGCGCGAGGAGGAGTACGCGGTCGCGGCGCCCGAGCAGCCGGTCGACCTGGCTGAAACGTTGAAGCCGCGGCCGCCGATCGTCACCGTCATGGGTCACGTCGACCACGGCAAGACGTCGCTGCTCGATTACGTCCGCAAGACCAACGTCGTGGCGGGCGAGGCCGGGGGCATCACGCAGCACATCGGCGCCTACCAGGTGACGTTGAAAGACGGGCGCTCGATCACCTTCCTCGACACGCCGGGTCACCAAGCATTCACCGCGATGCGCGCCCGCGGCGCGCAGGTGACCGATCTCGTGGTCCTCGTCGTCGCCGCGGACGACGCCATCATGCCGCAGACGATCGAGGCGATTTCGCACGCCAAGAACGCCGGCGTGCCGCTCATCGTCGCCATCAACAAGATCGACCTGCCGACGGCCAACGTGCAGAAGGTGAAGCAGGATCTCCTGGCGCACGGCGTGGTGCTCGAAGAGTTCGGGGGCACGACGCTCTCCACGCCGATCTCCGCCAAGAAAGGCACCGGCATCGAGACGCTGCTCGACCAAATCCTGCTGCAGGCGGAGCTGCTCGACCTCAAGGCCAACCCCGACCGGCCGGCACTCGGCGCCGTGCTCGAGGCATCGCTCGATCCGGGGAAGGGTCCCGTCGCCACGATCCTCGTGCAGAACGGCACCCTCAAGGTCGCCGACGACTTCATCTGCGGGCAGTTCTCGGGCCGCGTGCGCGCTCTGTTCGACGAGCGCGGTCAGACCGTCCCGGCCGCCGGTCCGTCGATTCCGGTGCAAATCCTCGGCTTCGAGGGTGTACCCGAGGCGGGCGACAGCTTCCAGGGCGTGAAGGACGCCGCGCAGGCGCGCGACATCGCGCAGAAGCGCCAGCGCCTCGAGCGTGAGGCCCAGCATCGCCGCACCAGCCGCGTGAAGACGCTGGAAGACTTCATGGCGGAGCGGGCCGCGGGCGGCGCCGCCGTGCTGCGCATCATCATCAAGGCCGACCAGGGCGGTCCTGCGGAAGCGCTGGCGGACGCCTTGGCACAGCTGTCGACGGCCGAAGTGAAGGTCGAGGTCGTGCACCGCGGCGTCGGCGCGATCACCGATTCCGACGTGCTGCTCGCCAAGGCGTCGGGGGCGATCATCATCGGCTTCCACGTGCGTCCCGACTCGAACGCCCGGGCGTCGGCGGAGCGCGAGCGGGTCGAGATCCGGACCTACCGCATCATCTACGAAGCGGTGGACGAGGTGCGGGCCGCGATGGAAGGCCTGCTCGCGCCGGAAAAGAAGGAAGTGGTGTTGGGCGAGGCGGAGGTGCGCCAGATCTTCAAGATCGCCAAGGTCGGCACGATCGCCGGGTGCTTCGTGCGCAGCGGCGTCATCCCGCGCACCGCCCGGGTCCGCGTCGTCCGCTCGGGCGTCGAGGTGTATGACGGGACGCTGGCGTCGCTGAAGCGGTTCAAGGACGACGCCCGCGAAGTACGCGAAGGATTCGAGTGTGGCATCGGCATCGAGAACTTCAACGACGTGAAGGTCGGCGACCTGATCGAGGCGTACCGCATCGAGGAAGTGGCCCGCTCCCTGGACGCGGGCGCCCCGACGGGAGGCGCGGCTCGGGGGGCGTGACCCGGTGATCGTCGGCCTCATCACCTGGGAGCTGCACCTCGTCGCGTGCCAGTCGCTGAAGGAGAAGCGCCAAATCGTGAAGAGTCTCAAAGACCGGCTGCACCGGCAGTTCAACGTGTCCGTGTCGGAAACCGACCACCAGGACCTGTGGCAGCGGGCCGAGCTGTCGGCCGCCGTCGTCACGACCGACCGGCGGCACGCCGAGCAGGTGTTGCAGCAGGCCGATCGGCTGGTGGCGGGAGCGGACGGCGCGCGCGTGATGGACTCCAGCACGAGCTACCTCTGAGATGCGCACCCCGAGCCATCGTCCCGAGCGTGTCGCCGAGCTGATCCGCCAGGCGGTCGCCGAGTTCCTGACGAGCGATGTACGCGATCCGCGCATCGGGTTCGTCACGGTGACCGGCGTCCAGGTCTCGGCCGATCTGTCGCATGCGACGATCAGCGTGAGTGTCATGGCTCCCGAGGAGGAAAAGGCGCGCAGCCTCGAGGGCCTGACCAGCGCGGCGCGGTATCTCCGCGCCGAGGTGTCACGCCAGCTGCGGCTGCGCACGAGCCCGGAGCTGCATTTCCGGCTGGATCGAGGGATCGAGCACGCGCAGCGCATCGACCGCGTGCTGAAGGACCTGAAGGCGGGGGACGACTGACCGACGGCGTGCTGCTGGTGGCGAAGCCGGCCGGTCCCACCTCGCACGACATGGTGGACATCGTGCGCCGGGCGCTGGGCACCCGCCGCGTGGGACATACGGGCACGCTCGATCCGTTTGCCGAGGGGTTGCTCGTGATGGTGGTGGGACGCGCGACGCGCCTCGCGCCATTCGCGGCGGGGTGGACGAAGTCGTACGAAGGGCGGATGCGGCTTGGCGTCACGACCGACACCGACGACGCCACCGGCCAGGTCCAGGAGCAACGCGTCGTGGCACTCGAGCGCGCGGCGCTGGAGCAGACGCTCGACCGGTTTCGCGGCACGGTGCGGCAGCGGCCGCCGGTCTACTCGGCGGTGAAGGTCGCGGGTGAGCGGGCGTACCGCCGGGCGCGGCGCGGAGAGGTCGTGGC
>DASSIL010000191.1:0-11752 GCA_035691925.1 Gemmatimonadales bacterium | reverse complement strand
CCAGTTCAACGGATCCAAGGCGATCTGTCCGGGCCCCCGAATCTCGAAGTGCAGGTGCGAGCCCTGGTCGGACGATGCGCCGCCCACGTGGCCGATCACCTCGCCGCGCGCGACGCGCTGCCCCTTCGTGACGGTGGCGTCGTCGAGCGTGGCGTACACCGTGTAGAAACCACCGCCATGATCGAGGATCACCGTCGTGAGGTAGGTGCCGAGCGGTCCGACGAGCGCCACCGTTCCCTGGGCCACCGCTTTGACGGGCGTTCCCGCCGCCGCGGCGATCCCGATCCCGTGCCAGGTAATGCGCGTGTTGTCGGGGCCCGCGGCGGGGCCGAATTCATACAGCACGCGTCCGTCGACCGGCCAGTCGAGCGAGCCGAGGCTGCCGGTCGTGATCGCGCCGGTCAGCGGCACGGCGCCCCGCGCCTCGGCAGCGCGCCGCGCCGCCTCCAGGGCCGCGATCGCCGTCGACACGCGGCGCTCCTCGGCGTCGGCGGCGGTGAGCTTCTGTTGGGCAAGCTCGACATTGTGCTGCGTCAAACGCAGCGTGCCCTGGCGGGTCTTCGCGAGATCCACATAGTGCGCCAGCTCGTCGGCGCGCTCGGAGCGGCGCCGCTCCAGGGCGTCGCGCGCCTCCACCAGCCCGCGCCGCTCCTGGGCGATCCGGTCACGCAGCCGGTTCATGTCGTTGGTGAGCTGGCGGTCCTGGCGGCTGACGAGATAGAGGTACTTGTAGCGGGAGAGCAGATCTCCGAAGCTCTCCGCCGCGAACAACACCTGGTAGCTGTAGAGCGGGCCGCGCTTGTAGATGTCCACCAGCCGCCGCTCGAGTACGGCCCGCTTCTCGTCGAGCGCGTCCTGCGCCAGCACCAGGTCGACCGTAATGTGATCGATGCCGTCGGAGAGCTGCAGGATCTGGCGGTCCAGCTCGTTCACGATGCGATTGGTCGTCTCGCGCTGGTGCTCGAGGTTCGCGAGCTCATCGGCGAGACTGTGCACCTGGGCCCGCAGCCGCTCGAGGTCCGCTTGCGTCTCGTTGCGCTCCTTGCGGATGTTCTCGAGGCGTTGCTGGTTATCGCGCATCTGCTGTTCGATATTCGGGCGCTGAGCGGCTAATGGCGCAAGTGCAATGACGTATGGAAGAACCGTAAGGGGGACCACCGTATGGAAAAACCGTAAGTGCGCTATTGTGCCCTTACGGTTCTTCCTTACGGAGTCTCCCCCGTACGCCTTCTCCATACGCCTTTACACTCGCCTCAAGTGCCGGCCAACACTCAGCAGACTTCCCATGAGCCCGATCACCGTCCCGAATCCCACGATCGCCAGCGCCTGCAGCCCGTTGAAGAAACTCGCCGAGATGAGAAACCGGTTGATCAGGACGTACGCCGAGTACGACAGACCGACGGCGACGAGGCCGCCGAGCAGTCCCTTGAGGGCGCCCTGCAACAGGAACGGGCGGCGGATGAATCCGTCCGTCGCGCCGACGAGCCGCATGATCGCGATCTCGCGGCTGCGCTGCAGCACCGCCATGCGGATCGTCGTCCCGATGATGATGACGGCGACGACGGCGAACGCCGCGCCGACGACGAGCCCGACGGCGGCGGCGAGGCCGCGCAGCCGGTCGAGTTTCTCGACCCAGTCCCGTCCGTAGCGCACGTCGTTCACGAACGCGAAGCCGCGCAACCGGTCGGCGACGGCGTTGACGTGGGCGGCGTCCTGATACCCGGGCTTCAACTTCACCTCGATCGACCCGGGAAGGGGGTTGCTCTCGAGCTCGCGCAGCAGATCGCGAAACTCCACCAGCTCGCGGCGGGCGCGCGCCAGCGCGCTGTCCTCCGACACGTAGTCGGCAGAGGCCACTTCGGGAAAGGCCTCGATGTCCTGCTCGGCGGTCGTGATCGTCTCGATCGGCGTGCCGGGGAGCAGATAGGCCACGATCTCTACCCGTTCGGCGACGCCCTGCAGCGCCTGGCGCAGGTTCACGGCGACGAGACCGAACAGCCCGAGCACGAACAGCGAGAACGCGATTGTCGTCACCGAGAGCGCGGACAACAGCGGCGCCCGCCGGAAGGCGAGCAGCGCTTCTCGCACCGTGAGCGTCATGCCGTGCTGCCTCCCGCCGCGGGCTCGTCGACTTCAGAGTCGTACACGACGGCGCCTTCCTGCAGCTCGATCACGCGGTAAGGGGCGGTGCGCACCAGCTCGAGGTCGTGCGTCGCCATGACGACCGCGGTGCCCGACGCGTTGATGTCGCGCAGCAGCTGAAACACCCCGCGCGTGGCGCGCTCGTCGAGGTTGCCGGTCGGCTCGTCGGCGAGCAGAACCTGGGGCTCGTTCACGAGGGCCCGCGCGATCGCGACCCGCTGCTGCTCGCCGCCCGACAGCTCGCGCGGATAGGCGCCGGCTTTGGCGGCGAGGCCGACCTGGGTGAGCACCCGCATGACGCGCGCGGGGATCGTGGAGCGGCGGGCGCCGGTGACCTCGAGCGCGAAGGCGACGTTTTCCTCGGCGGTGCGATCCTCGAGCAGCCGGAAGTCCTGGAACACGATGCCGAGGCGGCGCCGCAGATGGGGAACCTCGCGCGGCGACAGATCGGTCACGACGTACCCCGAGACGCGCACCTCGCCATCGGTGGGCCGCTCGTCGGCGTAGACCAGCTTCAGGACCGTGGACTTGCCGGCGCCCGAGTGGCCGGTCAGGAAGGCAAACTCACCCTTGGCGATATGGAAAGTGACGTCTTTGAGGGCGAGCCCGCCCTTCGCGTACGTCTTGAAGACGTTCGTGAGCTTGATCACTCAGAGCTGCGCCAGCGACTGGGCGAAATCGGCGATGAGGTCGTCGGCATCCTCGAGTCCGAGGGAAACTCTCAGGAATCCGTCGGGAATTCCAGCCCGGGCCCGGTCGTCCGCCGAGAGGCTGGCGTGCGAGGTGAGCCGGGGCTCGGAGACCAGGGTTTCTACCCCACCGAGCGACGGGGCGTGCGCCGCGATCGTCAGGGCGCTGAGAAACCGCTCCGCTGCCCGCGCGCCCCCTTTCAGCTCCAGGCCGACCATCCCGCCATACCCTTCCAGGACGCGCTTCGCCGTATCATGGTCGCGGTGCGAGGGGAGGCCGGGATAGTGGACTGCCGCGATCTGCGGCTGCCGGGCGCACCACTCCGCCACGGCGAGGCCGGTGGCGCTGTGCCGCGCCATGCGAACGGCGAGCGTGCGCATGCCGCGCTCCACCAGCCAGGCGGCGTGCGGGTCGAGTGCCTGCCCCCACAACCGCATCAGGCGCTTCACTTCCTCGATCACCGCGTCGGAGCCTGCGACGGCGCCCGCGATCACGTCGGAGTGCCCGTTGAGATACTTGGTGGCGCTGTGGATCACGATGTCCGCTCCGTGCTCGAGCGGCCGGAACAGCATCGGCGACGCAAACGTCGAATCCACGAGCAGCGCCAGCCCTTCGGCCTTCGCGAGCGTCGCGATCGGCTCGAGATCGATTACGCGCATCAATGGATTGGTCGGGGTTTCGACGAACAGCGCGCGCGTGTTCTTGCGCAGCGCTTCCTTCCACGCGCGCGAGCGCAGCGGATCGACGAACGTCACCTCGATGCCGAAGCGGCCGAACTCCTCGGCGAACAGGCGGTGCACGCCGCCGTAGATCCATTCGCTCGTGATGAGGTGGTCGCCGGGCCGCAGCACCGCGAGGTGGGCCAGCGCGGTGGCCCCCATGCCGCTGGCGACGAACAGCGCCGCCTCGGCCCCCTCGAGCCGGGCAAGCCGCTGGCCGATCGCGACCTGATTGGGATTGTTGCCGTAGCGGGTGTAGAGTACCTCGGCCGACGAGCCGACCGGGTTCGTGAACGTGGCGCTCTGATGGATCGGGCGGGAGATCGGCGTCCAATCCGGGCGCTGCTCCGGATCGCCGTGAATCGCGCGTGTCGACAGGCCCAGCCGGCGGTGCGTCACGCCTCGACCAGTGCCACGGCCCCCTCGGCGGTGCGGGCCGCGAGCTGGGCAGCCACCAGCTCGTCGAGCAGCGCCATGGCGGACTCGCGGCGTCCCAGGCCATCGAGGGTGCCGTCCGCCCGCTCCAGAATCACCGCCAGCCCGTGACCTTCCAGCACCTGCGTCAGCGCCTCGAGATGCGCTTCGGAGCAGCCGCGGAGCAGCAGCACCCGCATCCGCTCCCGCAGCAGTTTCGCCACGATCTCGTCCGCGCACGAATAATCGATGCATCGTACGCCGCCGAAATCCATGCGGGTCACGGGGACGGGCTCGGCGTCGTACACGTGCTCGATGTGCTCGCGCACCGCCCGGCCCGTCGCGCGCGTCACGAGGTCCGCGTACGTGGCGCGCACCGCCTGGTGCAACACAGCCGAGACGTCGATCGAGCGGATCACCCTAAGGTCGGCCCTTTTGCTCGGGAACGATCAACAGGACCTGCGAGCCCGGGAACGGCGCCAAGCCCTCGGTCAGCGGCACGTCGTCGTCCCAGGTCGGGACGATCGCGATGCGGGCCGTGCCACTCCGAATGGTGAGCTTGCCGTCCCAGCGCGACACGTAATTGCGAATGCCCTTCAATCCCTGTCCGCGGCCGGGATCCCGGAACCGGCTCACGCCCTGGATCAGCGCGGCTTCCAGCGCCGTGGCGTCGCTCCAGCGGTCGCCGAACCGTCGCCCGTGCGCCGGAGACAGGGATGCCTGGAATCCCACGCCCGCATCCGCCACCGCGATCACCACCACCCGCCGCGCCAGCCGTCGTCGCCACTGATAGCTCTGGACGGCGACCCAGCCGCCGGTGCCGGCATGCTCTACAATATTCTGACACGCCTCCGAAAGCGCCATAGCGAAACCCATCGTCGCTTTCGGGTCGATGCCGAGCTCGCTTGACAGAATGGCAGTGGCGCGTTGCTGGATGTGACCCACGACCTCGTGCACGTCTTCGGCCGCGCGCACCGCGGTGACCGGCAACAAGACGTCCGAGTCGGCGGCGGGTTTGGCGCGCGGCACCTTGCCGTGAATCTCGAACAGGTCGCGGGCGGCGAGAAAAAATCCGGCACGCCCCCAATAGCTCAGCACCTCCGGCGCGGTAGGCGCGGTCAGCAGCGGCACGTCGCCGCCGCCGGCCCGCGCGGCATAACCGGCGGCCAACAGCCCCACGAGACCGTACGGCGAGGCCCACTCCACTGCGTGCGCGTCGAACAACAAGCGACCGCCTTCGGCACGCGCCCGGCTGTAGGACGCGGCGAATTGATCGAAGGTGCGGTCGTCGAACTGCGTGGGGACGTCGACCAGTCTGGTCATACCGAGGCGAGACGCCCCAGCAGATGGTCGCGCAATCCCGAGGCACCGCGGTGCGTGACGTTGCGCGCGGCGAGGTGACAGGCCGAGCGCACCGCCTCCTCGAGCGACGCCCCGGTCAAGAGGCGCGCGCAGGCCACGGCGCCGAACACGTCGCCGCAGCCGGTCGGATCGCCCCCGGAGGGCGGCGCGGCGTCGCTCGGATCCAGCGCGATGCGCGCGGTGCGGACCGGTCCGCCCGCGCCGCGGGGGCTCCCCGTGGTGACGAAATACACCGCGCCGCGCGGCCCCAGGGTGACGATCAGCGCGCGGCAGTCCGTGCCGAGCGCCAGCGCCGCGGCGGCCAGCGGATCCGCCGACACCTGGGAAAACTCGTCCTCGTTGACCTGCACGGTGTCGAAGCAGGAAAACCAGCCGGCCACGCCGGGAAGCGGCTGCAGCACGCGCGTGCCGTCGTCGAGCCGTCCCAGGAACAGGCTGTGGAGATCGGCGTAGATCGACCGCGGAAAGCCGCGCCTCAGCAGCTGTGCCGCCTCGAGCGTCATCTCCCAGCCCGCGATGAAATTCACGTACAGCGCGTCGAGATCGCGCACCAGGGGGCCGAGCTCGGGCCAGGTCCAGCCGGGGACGCCGCCGGTGACCTGCTCGCAGCGCCGGTCGGAGGACTCGTAGCGCAAGGTGACCCGGTTGTTGGGCTCGGGGACCTCGATGAACCGGGCCCCGGGCGCCACGTGACGTATCTCGCGCAGAAAGGTGGCGGCCTCGCGCGACAGATCGCGCCCGACCTTGATGAGCGGCACGATCGTCCAGTCGTCGGGGATCGTCGCGTCGAGGGCCTCGAGCGCGTAGGCGATTCCGCCCCATTCCTGGATCGCGCGCTGAGCGGGGTCACGGTCGTGGATGGTGTCCCACACCATCGTTCCCACGACCCCCAGCTGCTTCACACGTGTCCCCAGGTCATTTTCGCGAACACCGCAGCGGCGCCGTACACGCCGGCCGTGCCGGGGAGCTCACCGGGCAGGATGCGGCACACGTCGACCGCCGGCTTGAAGGCACGTCGTTTGACCTCGCTGCGCAGCGGCACGAACAGCTTGTCGCCGGCGAGGGTCACCCCGCCGCAGATCACCACGACCTGCGGGTTGAAGATGTTGATGAGGCTGGCGACGCCGGCGCCGAGGAATTTCGCCGTGTCGCGCACGACCTCGAGGGCGAATTCGTCTCCGTCGTGCGCCGCGTCGTACACGACCTGCGCGGTGATCTTCGACAGGTCGTTGTTCACGTAGCGGGGCAGGGAAGTGTCGGCGCCGGCCTGGGTGCCCTCGGTCGCGCGTGCGGCGATGGCCGGACCCGAGGCGTAGGCCTCGAGACAACCGTAGTTGCCGCATTTGCACAGCCGCCCGGTTGAGTCGATCGTCATGTGGCCGACTTCGCCGGCGATATCGGACGCGCCCCGGTAGATATCGCCGTTCAGCACGATCCCCCCGCCGATCCCCGTGCCGATCGTCAGACCGATCACGTGCTGCATGCCGCGCGCCGCCCCGCGCCACCACTCGCCGTAGATGGCGCAGTTGGCGTCGTTGTCGAGTGTCGCGGGAAGGCCGAGCCCGGCGGCCACGCGGTCGCGCAGCGGCATGTTGACCCAGCCGAGGTTCGGGGTGAGCAGCACGACGCCGGTCTTCGTGTCGAGCGGACCGGGGGATCCGATTCCCACGCCGGCGACCGCCTTCACTTTGACCGCCGCGATCGACTTCTTGGCCAGATGGACGATGCGGTCCACGACGGCGTCAGCGCCGCCCTCCGCGCCGGTCGGCTCGGACAGCACGCCGAGGATCTCGCTGCCGTCCTCCGCCACCGTGCCGGCGACGATGTTCGTCCCGCCCAGATCAATCCCGACGATGTAGCGCACCGGTCTCCTCGATTGCGTGCAGCACGTCCTCCACGCGGAGCGACTGCATGCACAGGTGATGGCCCAGCGGGCAGCGCGCGGGGCCGTGCGCCGAGCAGGGCCGGCAGGCCAGGCCGTCGACGCCCAGCGCCCGGTCTCTGGGACCCCGCGGGCCGAACCCAAACGACGGCAGCGTCGGCCCGAAGATCGCCACGGTCGGCGTGCCCACCGCCTGGGCGAAGTGCAGCGGCGCGCTGTCGTTGGTCACGAGTACGCCCGCTTTCCAAATCACCGCGGCGGATTCTCGCAACGACAACCGGCCGCAGAGATTCAAGCCCCGACCGCCCGACCGGCCGACCGCCGCCGTGATGTCCTCGCCCAGGGGCGCATCCTCCGCCCCACCGACGACGACCACGTCCGCGAGGCCCGCGATCCGCTCCGCCAACGCGCCGTAGTGCGGCCAGCGCTTGCTTCCCCAGATCGATCCCGGGGCGAGCGCGGCGAACGGTCCCGCGATGCCGCCGGACCGGAGCGCGGCCTCGACGGCGGCCACGTCCGCAGCGGTCAGGCCCAGCGTCGGCACCGTCTGGTGGTGCGGCGGGGCGTCGGCCAGGGCCAGCAGCCGGTCGATTTCGTGGCCGCTGGCGGGCCGCCTGCGCGATCCCGTATACAGCAACCGCCAGCCGTCCGCGAAGCCGATCCGCCGCGGGATCCGGGCGATGACCGCCAGCGCCGCGCTGCGCAACGAGCGGTGGGGAAGGTACGCGAAGGCGTACCGCTCCGCACGCAGCGCCCGGCCGAGCCGCAGGAGACCGGCGATGCCGCGGTCGGCGCCGCGCTTGGCATAGGGAATGACGCGACGCACCGCGGGGTGCGTCTCGAGCAGCGGTGCGGCGGCGGGCGTCGTGACCACGTCCACCGGCCCGTGCCGCTCGGCGAGCACGCCCAGGAGCGGCGTCGTCAGGACGACATCCCCGAGAAACGCGGTCTGGACGACCAGGCTCCGGCTAGTCAACCTGCAGCACCGCCAGGAATGCCTCCTGCGGGATCTCCACGGTGCCCACCTGCTTCATGCGCTTCTTTCCTTCTTTCTGTTTTTCGAGCAGCTTGCGCTTGCGCGTGACGTCGCCGCCGTAGCACTTGGCGAGCACGTTCTTGCGCAGCGGCCGGATCGATTCCCGCGCGATCACCTTGGTGCCGATCGCAGCCTGGATGATCACCTCGAACAGCTGGCGCGGGATCATCTCCTTCAGCTTCTCGGCGATCTTGCGCCCCCAGTCGTACGCCTTGTCCTCGTGAATGATGACGCTGAAGGCGTCGACCGCTTCGCCATTCAGCAGGATGTCGAGCTTGATGAGCTCGCTCGCGCGGTAGCCCAGGAACTCGTAATCGATCGACGCATAGCCCCGGCTGATCGTCTTCAGCTTGTCGTAGAAATCGAGAATGATTTCGGCGAGTGGGAACTCGAAGGTGAACTCGACGCGCGTGGGGTCGACGTAATGCATTCCCTGGTACACGCCGCGCCGCTCCTGTCCCAGCTTCATGACCGCCCCGATGTACTCGGCCGGCGCGAGTATGCGCGCCTTGACGAACGGCTCTTCGATCCGGTTTACCCCCGAGCCGTGCGGCATCGAGCTGGGATTCTCGACGACCTCGAGCGAGCCGTCCGTCTTGTACACGTGGTATTCCACGTTCGGAACAGTGGAGATGAGGTCGAGGTCGAATTCGCGCTGCAGCCGCTCGCGCACGATCTCCATGTGCAGCAGCCCGAGGAAGCCGCAGCGGAAGCCGAATCCCAGCGCCACCGACGTTTCGGGCTCGTAGTGCAGCGACGCGTCGTTGAGCTGCAGTTTGGCGAGCGCGTCGCGCAGCTCCTCGTACTGCTCGGCGTTGGTGGGGTAGAGGCCGGCGAACACCATCGACTGGATGTCGCGGTATCCAGGGAGCAGCGGCGCCGCGCGATGCTCGGCGTCCAGCACCGTGTCGCCGGGGCGGGTGTCGCGCACCCCGCGCACGTTGGCGATGAAATATCCGACCTCTCCGGCCTCCAGCCGCTCGGTGGGTTTGTGACCCAGCTGGAGATACCCGACCTCAGCCACGTCGTACACGTCGTCCTTGTGGGCGCCGAAAGCGATCTTCATCCCGGGCGCGAGCGTGCCATCGACCAACCGGATGCTGGGGATCGCGCCGCGATAGCGGTCGTAGTAGGAGTCGAAGATCAGCGCGCGCAGCGGGGCATCGGGAGTGCCCTTGGGAGGGTGGACGCGTTGTACCACCGCTTCGAGGACATCGGGAACGCCGGTTCCCTCCTTGGCGGAGATGCGCAGGATCTCCTCCGGCTTCGCGCCGATCAGGTCGTGCAGCTCCCCCGCGCGCCGGTCCGGCTCGGCGCCCGGGAGGTCGATCTTGTTGAGGACGGGGATGATCTCGAGCCCGGCGTCCAGTGCCAGAAACAGGTTGGACAGCGTCTGCGCCTGGATCCCCTGTGACGCATCGACGACGAGGATTGCGCCCTCGCACGCCGCCAGCGAGCGCGATACTTCGTAGGTGAAATCGACGTGCCCGGGCGTGTCGATCAGGTTCAGCTCGTACATCTGCCCGTCCTTGGCGTGGTAGTTCATGCGCACGGCGTTGAGCTTGATCGTGATGCCGCGCTCGCGCTCCAGATCCATCGTATCGAGCACCTGTTCCCGCATCAGCCGCTTGTCCAGCGTCCCGGTGAGCTCGATGAGACGATCGGCCAGGGTGGACTTGCCATGGTCGATGTGGGCTACGATGCAGAAGTTGCGGATGAGGGATTGGCGCATTGGAGAGACAAAGTAAGCTATCAGCTATCGGCTATCAGCCGTCAGCGGCTCCGGCACGGATCTGGTCTTGCGGCAGCTGCCTCCCCCCACCGGGTTGGAGCCGATAGCTGATAGCTGATAGCTGATAGCTGACAGCTGATAGCGTATCTTTCTTTCCGAGGTCTCCCCCTGCCACTCATCACCGGCTGGTTCGATCCCGCGCCGAAAGGCGCCGGCGCGCTGCGACGAGCGGCCGAGAGCTACCTTCCGGCCCGCGGCGACCCCGGTGTCCGGCTGCCCGGGCTGCGTCGCGGCGATCTCGTCGAGTGGGACGGGTCGCGCGTGACGGCGGTAAACGGCGGGCCGCTCGAGGGCCTCGCCCTGCGCCCCGAGTTCGCCAAACTCGGCGCCGTCCATCCATCCCGCCCGCTGTTGCTCGAGACGGCGACGCCGTCGAGCGCGCGTGTCGCCGACATTCAGCGCACCGTCGATCTCGTCTGCCCGCTGGGCTTCGGGCAGCGAGCGCTGATCGTGTCGCCACCCAAAGCGGGGAAGACGACCGTGTTGCAAGCCGTCGCCGAGGGCGTCGCGGTCAATCATCCCGGCGTCGAGCTGCTCATCCTGCTCGTGGACGAGCGTCCCGAGGAAGTGAGCGAGATGGTGGATTGGGGGCGCGGCGAGGTGATCGCCTCGAGCTTTGATCTGCCCCACGAGCGTCACGTCGCCGTGGCGGACATGGTGTTCGAACACGCGCGGCGGCAGGTGGAAATCGGCAAGGACGTCGTCATCGTGCTCGATTCGTTGACGCGACTGGCCCGTTCGCACAACACGGCGGGCCGCTCCAGTGGCCGCACGATGTCGGGCGGGATCGATGCCAACGCGCTCGCCAAGCCGAAGGCGCTGTTCGGCGCCGCGCGCGCCGTCCCCGACGGCGGCTCGCTCACCGTGATCGCCACCGCCCTCGTCGAGACCGAGAGCCGCATGGACGACGTGATCTTCGAGGAGTTCAAGGGCACGGGCAATGCCGAGCTCCGCCTGGTCCGTGAGCTGGCGGACCGGCGCATTTACCCGGCGGTCGATATCGCGGCAAGCGGGACGCGGCGCGAGGAGCTCTTGGCGCCGCCCGCGGTCGTGATGGCGCGCCAGGAGCTGCGGCGCCGGCTCGTGGGGCTGCCGGCGTCGCAGGCGATGGAGACGCTCCTGGGATTGTTGCGACGGGCGAAGACGAACGCCGTACTGCTGGGGACCGCGGCCGCCTAGCGCACCGGTCGCCGCAGGATGGTCCGCAGCTTCGCGGGGGCGACGCGACGCGGATCCGACAAGTAGATCTCGTGGTGCCGGCCAGTGAAACGGGCGCGATGGGAGCGGGCGAACTCCTCCATGCGGCCGATGGATGCGTGCTCGCGGTCGTAGGGACCGACATGCAGCAACTGGACGACCCGGCCCTCCCGCAGCGACTCGAGCCGCACCGTGCCCCCGGATTTGCCGCGCCGCACGAGCTCCCGGCGGGCGCGGGCCAGATCGGACGCCGTGACGAATGGCGGGACGCGAATCAGGATCTTCCAGCGCCAGGTGCTGCGGGGGGAGTCGATCAGCAACTTGCCGCGCCGGCCGCCCCACCACAGCCCTTCCAGCTTCGCGACGACATAATCCTCGTTCGCGGCCTTCTTCGCCATCTTGATCGTGAACGCAACGCCGTACAGCACGCCGACGGCGGCGCCGAACCCCGGGCCGTTCGGATCGCCGCGCCCACTCACACTCAAGTACCGCGCCGGTCCAACGCGCACGAGCGTGGG
>DASSIL010000190.1:0-19869 GCA_035691925.1 Gemmatimonadales bacterium | reverse complement strand
ACGCCGCCGTTTTGGACGGCGACGAGATCGATCGGCCCGCGACGGGTGCGCAGGCGGGTCCAGTCCGGTCGCGCCTCGCCCCACACCCGCAGTCGGGCGACGCCGCCGTCGGGGTAGATGTGGAGCCGCACGTGTGTGGCCGCAGTGTCTCCAGGCACGACGAACTCGTTCTCGCGATCGGGGGCGAGCGGACTGCGCGCGAGAATCTCCGGCCAGTGTTCCGCGGCACGTTTGAGTGCGTCCGATTTGAGCGCGCGCCCGAGCGTCGCGGCGGTAAGGGAAGCCGCTTCGGGGTGATTGCCCTTGAAGTGGTGTGTGTCTACAGTCACGGCGCGGATGGTACCTGGGACACCGAGCTGCACGATGCACCAGTCGAACCCGGGCGTGCGGCGGCGGCGCGTCTCCCATCCGTCCATCCATTTGCCGTGACTGGTGTACTTCCCCTCGAGGAACACACCACGTCCCGGTTTCAGGAGATTCGCTTTCGGCGCGAAGAATTCGTCCGAGGCGAGGAGTGCGCGTCCTCCGACACGCGCGGACGCCAAGTCGATCAGACCCGGACGCACTGCCCACCTCCAAGGCTGGCGCGAACGGCATTCCGGCCCGCATCTTGTATCACAGCACGAGCCCGAGGCCTCATGACGACGGAAAAACGCAAAGCGCAGCGACGCAAAGGCAACGACCGCCGCAAGGTGTTCGACCGGCGGCGCTGGAAAGAGCGTCGCAGCGTGTGGGGACGCACTTCTACCGAGCGACGCACCGACAAGGACCGGCGCTCGCTCGTCCAGCGGCGCACGGGAGAAGAGCGGCGCTCCGGCCGCGAGCGGCGCAGCAAGCCCTGAGTCAGCGGCGCCCCCGGGCGAGCCACCGTCCGCAGGGCTCGGAGAATCGATCACCGTCGTAGACGCACATTCCGCGCACAAACGTTCGCAACACCCGGCCCCGGAGCGCCAGACCCGCGTACGGCGTGACGGGGTGGCGCTGTCGCAGTGCCTTCGGGTCTACGATCCAGAGAACGTCGGGATCGAACACGACCAGGTCGGCGTCGCACCCCGGCGCGATACGCCCCTTGCGGGAGAGCCCGGCGAGGAGCGCCGGATGACGCGCCATCCAGCGGGTCACGTCCATCATGGTGCGACCCCGCTGGCGCGCCCCCGTCCACACCGCCGAGAGCGCGAGCTCGAGCGACGCGATCCCGCCCCAGGCCGCGAGGAAGTCGCCGCTCTCGAGACATTTGAGCGCGGGCGGAGACGGGGAGTGATCGCTCGCCACGAGGTCGATGTCGCCTCGCTCCAGGCCCTGCCATAACCCATCGCGGTGGCGACGCTCGCGGATCGGCGGAGCGCACTTGCAGGCGGTTGCTCCGTCCGGCACCTCCTCGGCGGCAAACGTGAGGTAGTGCGGGCACGTCTCTACCGTCACCCGGACGCCGCTTTTCCGTGCAGCCGCGATGCGCGCAATTCCCTCGACGCAGGCGAGGTGCACGACGTGGACCCGGCAGCCGGTCCGCGCCGACAGCTCGAGCACGCGATCTACGCCTGCGAGCTCCGCCGCCACGGGACGCGACGCCAGCCACGTCTGGTAACGGCGCGGATCGCCGGTCGCGGCACGGGTCGCCTCCTCGATCACCTCGGGCGCTTCGGCATGCACCAGCAACACGGCGTCGTGCTCGGCGATGCGGGCCATCGCCACCGCCAGGTCCGCCGGAGCGGTCAGCGGGAATTCCTCGATTCCGCTCGGCACGAGGAATACCTTGAATCCCAACGCGCCGGCGTCGAGGAGGGGAGCAATGTCGGCGCTGTTGCCCGGTATTACCCCGCCCCAGAAGCCGTAATCGACGAGCGCCACGCCGTGTGCCGCCGCGGCTTTCTGGTGTAACGCAGTGACGTTCGTCGTTACCGGGATGCTGTTCAGCGGCATGTCGACGACGGTGGTCACGCCGCCTGCCGCTGCGGCGCGCGTTCCGGTCGCGAATCCCTCCCAGTCGGTCCGGCCGGGCTCGTTCAGATGCACGTGCGTATCGACGATGCCGGGGAGCACGGTGGCCCGCCCCGCATCGAACCTCGACCGGGCGGCCGGAGCCGCCTCCCGTTCCACCACCGCGCTGATGCGACCATCCGATACGACGATGGCACCGGGGCGCTCGCCGTCCGGTGTGATGAGCCGGTCGCTCGTGACGACGAGGTCGGCTGGGCTCACTTCTGCCACACAGCGTAGCCATGACGCCGCAGCGTCTCGGCGAGGCGTGTTTCCATGCGATCGGCGTCGGCTCTCGGCATGTCGCGAAACCGGCGGTAGAGCGCCGGGAGCAGCCGAATGCCGTAACGCCTCACGTAGCTGTTCGCCTTGATGCCCTGTTTGTGTTTCGTGAATCGCGCTTCCGGAGACAAACCCGTCCGGCCGACGTAGACGCTGGGCTTCCGGGGATCATGGTGGGGGTTGGCGTCCCGGAAGCGCTTGTGGCGCAGCACCGCCGGGTCGAGCAGCACGACGTACAGGTTGAAGCCGGTTGTGGGTGGATGCCGCCGCGGTGGCATGGCCTCAAAGATCGTCGATCAGGCCCGCTCGAGCATCCCCCGGGCGATGTGATCGGCGATCGCCATGATCGTGATCATGGGATTGACGCCGCTCGATGTCGGAAAGGTGCTCGCGTCGGCGACGAACAGCCCCTGCACCTCGTGGGATTCCCCCGTTTCGTCCACCACGGACCGTGCCGGGTCCACACCCATCGTGCAGCTCGCCATTTGATGGAACGTGATGTAGGACATGCGGCATTTGGTGTAGCGGCGGCGGTCCAGCTCGTCGCCGAAGCGACGCAGCCAGCCAGCGTCGCTCGTGCGGGTGCGCGCCGGAGGCGTCTGCAACGAGAACAGCTCGGTGGCGCCCGCCGCCGCCAGCACCTGCGCCGCGCCGAGCAGCCCGCGGCGCACGTTGACGACGTCGTGGTGTGACAGCTCGTAATGAACCTGCGGCCGACCCTCGTGCGAGACAGCGACGCGTCCCGCGTCCCGGTCCCGCAGCAGGACGCCGATGATGCTGGTGTGCGCGAGGCGGGCGATGTCTTCGCGATGCCGTACGGCGCTCTCCCATCCGAACCCGCTCGCCGGCAGGGCGAAGTGGACCGGCGCCGTTTCGAACTTCACCCCATAGCCGTCGCCCGCGTCGGCGAATTGATCGGAGTAACGTGTCTGGAGGGTGCCGGTCCAGGGCTCCACCCGCTCCGAAAACAATCCGGCGATCGCAGTCGCGGGATGCAGCCGCAATCCCCGCCCGATGGCCGGTCCCGTGAGCCCGGAGCGCTTGAGCAACGCCGGGGTGTTGATCGCCCCGCACGCGGCGATCACGGCCGCCGCGCGAACGGTCAACGCATGCGGCTTGCCGTCAGGACCCAGCACCGTTGCCTCCGCTCCCACGGCACGGCCGCGCTCCACGCGCACCCGCTGCACGTCGCAGTGGGGGATGAGCTGCGCCCCGGCGCAGGCGGCCGCGGCGAGATAGGTGCGTGCCGTGGAGTTCTTCGCGCCGTGGCGGCAGCCGTAGCCGCAGTAGCCGCATTCCGTCCCTTCCCGGCATGCGGTGACATTTCTGGGGATGATGCCGACGTGCCAGCCGAGCTGACGGCAGCCGCGCTCCAGCAGCGTGTCGCGCACGCCGGGGGTGGTCCAGCGTGTGCCGACATCGAGACGCGCCGCCACACGGTCCAGCGAATTCTGGAACCGGGGACTCGAGAACAACGCGAGACCAGAGAGTCGGTCCCATTCGGCCCGGGTCGACGGCGGGAGCGGGAAGCTGGTGGTGTAGTTGATCGTCGTTCCGCCGCCGAGGCAGCTGCCCGCCAGGATCGGCAGCGAGCCGCTCTGCGTCATGATCAGGCCGCTGTCCAGATAGTAGCGCGACAGCATGTCGCCCTCGATCTGGGTGAAATCCCGCGAGCCGGGGTTGCCGCCCTTCTCGAGCACCACGACTCGCCGTCCTGCCTCCGCGAGCAGGCCTGCCACCACGCCCCCTCCGGCGCCTGAACCGATCACCACGACGTCGCAGTCGAGTACCGTGTCCCGGTCAATGGGCGTTGCCGGCAGTGGGTCGACGGCCGTCGCAGGTTCGCGCAAAGGACCCGGGTACCTGTTTGCGGCCCACGCGGGGTGCGTTCCGTTGGTGGGCCAGCAGTAGTGCGCGACGTGCACCAGTCGCTTCAATGCCTGGAACCCGGCGCGCCGCAATGCCAGACGCGACCGCGAGTAGCTTCGGAGCACCGCTTCACGTTCCCCGGGGGAGAGAGCGGTGAACCGGGCGGGGCGCCCGGCGAAGAGCAAGTTGGCGAGTGGGGAATCCAGGATGCGGAGCAGGAGGCGCAGGCGCTTGCGGCTGTCCGCGTCCGGTATGCTCGCGATCAGACGCTCGGCGCGATCGACCGTCCCGACAGCGCGGGCACCGGCGGCAAAACACCCGCCCGGGTCGTCGCCGCGCGGGATCGGAGGCAGGAGGGCTTCGCAAACCGCAGCGAGAACCGCGCTTTCACGAGGCGAGAGGGCCCCGCCGCCATTCGTGTCCACACGGAGGAATTATCAGAAGGTTGCTTGAGGGGTGATGGGATCGCGTTGAAGAGAGCTTCACGGAGGCGCATCTTGGCTCCATGAAGCTGACTGGCGGAGCGATCGTCGCCCGCGCCCTGGCGGACGAAGGCATTGCGCTGACGTTCGGCATTCCCGGTACCCACAACATCGAGCTGTACGACGCCCTCGCCGCGTCCAGCGCCGTGCGGCCGGTGCTCGTGACCGACGAGCAGAGCGCGTCGTTCATGGCGGACGGGCATTGGCGTGCCTCGGGGCGCCTCGCCTGCGTGAACGTTGTCCCGGGAGCGGGACTGACGCACGCGTTGTCCGGGATCGCCGAAGCTTTCATGGACACCGTTCCGCTCCTCGTGCTGGGCTGCGGGATCCGGCAGGACATCCCCAAAGCCTACCAGCTGCACGACATCGATCAACTCGCGGTGGCGCGTCCCGTGACGAAGGCGGCGTTCCGGATCGACCGCGGCGAGGATCTGTATCCCGAGATCCGGCGCGCGTGCGCGCTCGCACGCACCGGAGCGCCGGGGCCGGTCATGGTCGAGATCCCCGTCAACCTCTATCTGCATCAGTACGACCTCGACCCCGAGCACTTCCAGGCTCCGGCCCGTGCAGCTCCGCCGAGTGGGGCAGAGGCAGTGTCCGCGGTTGCGGCGCTGTTGAACGACCCCGGAGCGCGCCCCCTGCTGTATGCCGGTCTCGGCGCCGCCCGCGCCGCCTCCGAGCTCGTGATGCTCGCCGAGCGGCTCGACGCCCCGGTGGCGACGACCTTTCAAGGAAAGGGAGTGTTTCCAGAATCGCATCCCCTGTTCCTCTGGAATGGGTTTGGGGCAGCCGCGCCGCCGTTCGTGCGCGAGGTAGCCGGTGGTCGCCGGGTGACGCTCGCCGTCGGGTGCCGCTTCAGTGAGGTCGGGACGGGGAGTTACGGTCTCGAGCCGCCCGGCCCGTTGATTCACGTCGACATCGACCCCAATGTCCCGGGCCGCAACTACCCGGTGGAGCGAGCCGTCACGGCGGACGCCGCGGCGTTCCTGAGTGGACTCGTGCCCCTCGTCGCCCAGCGGCCCTCCGATCCCGCATTGCGCCGCGCGATCGCGACCGGGCACCAGGATGTGTGGAAGGAATGGCTGTCGCACCAGAGCGAACGCGTGACCCCGGCGCGCCTGCTGCGCGCGCTGCAGGATACGCTCGGACCCGAGACGATCTTCACGACCGACAGCGGCAACGGGACGTTTCTCGCGATGGAATGCCTGCGACTCGGGGCCCCGGGGAAGTTTCTCGCGCCCGTCGATTACTCGTGCATGGGATACGCGGTGCCGGCCGCCATCGGCGCCAAGCTCGCCCGTCCCGATTGCCCTGTGGTGGCGCTCGCCGGCGACGGCGCGCTCCTGATGACGGGGCTCGAGCTGTTGACCGCGGTGACCGAGCGGCTGGGACTGGCCGTACTCGTGCTGCGCGATCGCGAGCTGGCCCAGATCTCCCAGTTCCAGGCGACCGCGCTGAACCGCAAGACGGCGAGCGAGCTGGCCGACTACGACGCGGGCGGGATCGCTGCCGCGCTGGGGGTCGAGGCACTCGCGCTGGAGCGGGACGGTGACATTCCCGCGGTCCTGCGCCGCGTGCGGGAGATCACGGCGGAGGGGCGTCCGGTGCTCGTGGATGTGGCGGTCGACTATTCGCGGCGGACGTATTTCACGGCGGGTGTGGTCAAGACGAACCTGCTGCGACTGCCGTGGCGGGACCGGCTGCGGTTCATCGGTCGGGCGCTACAGCGGCGGGTCTTCGGGTAGGTACCGACAGGCCTCTTCGTTGCCGTCGATTCCATGGGTTGAAACCCCGGCTCGGCCAATGTGGGCGTCCTTAAGGGACGCGGCGATGTCGCCGAGCTGGCGCTTCAGCGCACGGACCCATAAAACAGCGAATCTGATTGGCCCAGCAACTAGAACGCGCTGCGCACCACGAACCAGATGTTGGCGGGCCGCTCGGCGAGGCGGCGCATGTACCAGGCAAACCAGTGACTGCCGTAACTGATGAGGACTCGCACCTTCACGCCGGCACGGGCGAGCGCGCGCTGGTCGTCGCTGCGGATGCCGTACAGCATGTGGACCTCGTAGCGTCCGCCTGCGCCGCGGCTCGCCGCCTGCGCGCGGATGCGCTCCACGAGGCGAAGGTCGTGGGTGCCGAAGACGGCGGTCGCCCGGCCACCGGTGGTCGCGTCGAGCAGCTGGCCGGCGAGCGATTCGTACTGTCCGTCGATCTCCGCTTTGCGCTGCAGCGCCAACTCCTGCGACTCCTTGTACGCACCCTTTACGAGCCGGATCGCCGGGCCGATCGGGAGGAGCGCGGTGAGGTCCTGCGGCGTACGGCGCAGGTAGGCCTGGAGGCAGACGCCGATGCCGGGGCCGTCGGCGCGCGCGCGGCGGTAGATCTCGAGTGTCGCGTCGACGTAGCGCGCTTCCTCCATGTCGATCCAGAGGAACGTCCGGTCGGCGCGCGCCTTGGCGGCGAGATCGAGCACGTGGCGGGTACATGCCTCCCGGCCGACGTCGAGGCCGAGGTGCGTGAGCTTCACCGAGACGTGCGCCGGAAGCGACCGTTGCCGGATCTGATCGAACACCTGGAGGTAGTGATCGCGCACCGCCGTGGCCTCGGCGGCATTCTGGACCTGCTCGCCGAGCTGGGTGAGCACGGTCCCGAGATTGTCTTTCGCGAGGGCGCCAGCGGCGTCCAGCGCGTCATCGCGCGATTCGCCGGGCATGAACTTGCGCACGGCGCGGCGCGCGAAGGCGCGCTTGCGGAACTGCTCGGCGAGCCAGGGGCTGCGCGACGCGTGGAGGAGGAGGGTGCGGGCGAGCGACATCGGCCGGGGGAAGATACACCGAGCGGGCGGCATCCACATCGGATACCGCCCGCCCGTGATCAGGAATTCGACCGGTTCAACTCTCGACGATGATCAGGTACTTCGAATTGGCCCAGAACTTCGCCGGCGTGGCGATCTGGATGCTGCCCTTGATATTGCCGTCGCCGTCCGGCGGCGTCGCGAGGGCCGACAGGTCCTGGCGCGAAGCGATCCGGTAGGACTTCGTCGAATCGGGCAGCGGGATCGTGGTCACCTGGCGGCGATCGATCGCCGTGAAGGCGCCGGGATCGAGATTGCGGGACGGAACCACCGACTTGCCCGACTTCCACAGGATGAAGAGGAAGCGGCTGCCGCCGGTCTCATCGATGACGCCGCGGTTCTTCAGCTCGTCCTTGGTCCCGATCACGTAATACACGGTGTTCTCGCGAACCGTCAGATCACCGACGGTGTCCCGCAGCGCCGTATTCAACGCCGTCAGCGCGGTGTTCTCGCCCTTCAGCGAGTCGAGCTGGGAGGCGAAGGCCACCAACTGTGTCCGCTGCGACGCCACCACCGAGTCGTAGTTCGCGATCGTCGCCTGCAGCGTGGTGCGCAGGCTGTCCGAGAGGGACGAGAGGCCGCGGATGCGGCGCTCACTCGAGCGGAGCTGCGATTCGTTGGCGTTGAGCCGCGTGGCGATGTAGCGCACCCGGGCGACGACGCTGTCGCGGGACGCCTGTCCCGGCGATTCGCTCGTCACGTTCAGCTTCCCGTGGACCTGCACCTTCGCCAGCTCGGCGGAGATGTCGGAGATCATGCGGGCATCCTGCGCCATTTCCTGCACCACCCGATCGCGCTCGTTCGCCGCCTGCTGCAGCGAATCGATCCGCGCCTGGAGCTGCGGTGAGGGCTTCGAATTGCACGCGAGCGCTCCCAACAGCGCGAGAGCTGCGATCGCGGTGCTACGGGGCTTCCCGACCATGGTCGACATCCTCCCTGCGGGGGGCTCTCTGACGGTCCGAGCTGACGGCACCCCCCGCCGTCTGCCCGCACTTATTGTGAGAAACGTCACTACTGCGACGGTCGCTCAACTGTCACCGCAACATCGCTAACAGAAGCTCTGAGGGTCCGAATATACCCGGTTGCGTTTCAAATGGTTCAGCATATCGGTGGTTCGGTTGATTCCACAGCGCCGCGGCGAGCCGTTGCGCCCACTCCACAGAAATGCGCCCTCAGCCGGAGGCCTCGGCCAGGCGCCCGATCCGGAACGGGGCGAGGTCCACGTCCCGTGGCTCCTCGTCCAGGAGCAGCCCGGCGAGGATCTCCCCCACGGCGCTGGCGAACTTGAAGCCGAACCCCGAGCAGGGGCTCGCCACGACGACCGACCGGTGAGCGGGGTGCCGGTCGATCACGAATTGCCCGTCGGCGGCATTGGTGTACAGGCACACCGCACTGGCCCGATGCGGGCCCGCGAGCGGCGGCGCATACCGCTCGAGCAGCCGTCGCGTGGTTGTGATCTCGTCGGAACCGACCTCGCGCTGCACCGTCTCGGGGGTCGTGGGGGCCCCGTCGTGATGGACCGCGACCTTGATCGCCCCGTCCGCACGAGCGGCCGGCGGCAGGGCGTAGAATACCGCATCCTCCGTCTGACGAATGAACACCGGCAGTGTGGCGCCTTCCTGCGACAGGGGCTCGAACCAGTGCTGCACCTGGCGCTCGACCCACAGCCCGCGGCCGGCGACGCCCGCGAGCGATGGCATCCAGGCGCCGGCGGCGAGCAGGAGTCGGCTCGCTTCATACGTACCGCGCGTCGTCGTCACGCGGACTGCATCGCCCGCGACTCGCCACTGTGTCACCGGCTCGTCGAATCGCAGCTCGGCGCCGCGGGATGCCGCATGGCGCAAGGCAGCGGCGACGGCACCCTCGGGATCGAGCCAGCCGGCGCCCGGCTCCAGGACGCCGATCGCGCTGCCGAGGTCCGCGAGTCCGGGATAGCGTCTGGCGAGTGACGTCGCGTCGAGGATTTCGTGGTTGATGTCGTGTTGACCCGCGCTCGCCAACGTACCGGCGACGATCCCGCTGTCTCGAGCGCCAACGTAGAGGACGCCGGTACGGTGCAGCAGTGACGTCCCGGTGTCCGTTTCAAGTCGTCGCCAATTCTCATAGGCCCGCCGGGCGAGCGGCACGTAGCGCGGATGCTCGAACGCCGTCTCGCGGATGACGCGGGAGCCGCCGTGACTCGAGCCCATCGTGTGCGGTGGGTGAAACCGATCGAGTCCGAGGACGCGGAAACCACGCCCGGACAAATGGACCGCCGTCGAGCTGCCGGCGGCGCCGAGACCGGCGAGGATGATGTCGTAGGGCACGGCGACAACTTAGCTTCCAAACAGAACGCCGAGGGCAATCGCCTTCCGGGAGGACCGGCATCGAAAGCACGCAGCTCGTTTCTGAATCCCCCACCGCTCCGACCGATCCGCAGCGGCGCGCGATCGAAGCGCCGGTCGGGCCGGTGCTGGTTCTCGCCGGCCCTGGCGCCGGCAAGACCTTCTGCCTGATCGAGCGGGTGCGCGCGCTGGTCGAGCGGTACGGTGCCGAGCCGGGGCGGGTCTGCGCCATCACGTTCACGAACAAGGCTGCCGAAGAGATCGCCGCACGGCTGCACCGCGAGCTCGGGGCCTCGAGCGAGCGGGTGCATCGCGGCACGATCCACTCGCTCTGCGCCGAGGTCCTGCGCGAGCATGGGGAGCGCATCGGGATCCCGCGCGGCTTCGGCATCGCTGACGAAGACACCCAGCAGATCGTGCTGCGCCGCCTGGGCGTGCCGGTCTACAAGCGCCGCCTCTGGTTGCTGTCGCAATTCGGCCGGCATCGCCTGCAGGGAACGCCGCTCGAGCCCGACATCGCGGCGCTGTGCTCCGGCTACGTCGAGATGTTGCGCGCGAAACGGCTCGTCGACTTCGACGATCTCGTGCTGCTCGCCGACGCCCTGTTTACGGCCGAGCCGCAGGTCGCGCACCACATCGCGGGCCGCTGGGACCACGTGCTGGTCGACGAATTCCAGGATCTCAACGCCCCGCAATACCGCATCGTGCGCCGCCTGGTCGACGGTCATCGCAGCGTCTTCGCGGTGGGCGACGACGAGCAGTCGATCTTCTCCTGGACGGGTGCCGATCCACGGGTGCTGGACCAGTTTCGCCGCGACTTCGCTACGGCCGAGCCGATTACGCTGGAGGAGAACCACCGCTGCTCCCGCGCGATCTTCGGCGTGGCCCGGCGTCTCGTCGAGCGCAATCAGGCGCTGTTTCCGCGCAAGCACATCGTCGCCGTCCGGGACGTCCCGGTGCCGGTTGTGGCCCGCGCGTTCGCAGATGAGCAGGCGGAGGCGGCGTGGATCGTTGCCGAGGTGCTGTCGAGCCGCGCGGCCGGCGTTCCCTGGGGAGAGATCGGTGTGCTGTACCGGGTGCACGAAATCGGCAAGGAGCTGGAGCAGGCCTTCGTCCGTGCCGGCATTCCGTGCCGACTCGCGCGCGGGCACTCCCTCACCGACGACCCCGTGATCGCCCAGGTGCTCGCCTCGCTGCGCGTGATCCGGGAGGACGCCGACCCGCTCGCGGCGGAGGCGCTTGCCCTCTGCGTCCTCCCCGACCACCTGCTGGAGCGGATTCGCGCCGCACTCCCGGCGGACGGCGGCGACTTTTTGACGGCCGTCCGCGAGGTGGCTCGCCAATCTCCCCGCGGTGATCCGGACGGCCGGAAGGCGTGGCGCTTCATCTACCAGGTGGAAAATCTGCGCGCCCTTGCCCGGACGCACGAGACACTGCCGGCGCTGATCCTCGAAATCCTCAGCCAGCGCATGGGCCAGTGGCGCAACACCCTCGAGGAACGGGCCGAGGACATCGCCGATCCCGCCGACGACCCGGAAGTCGTCGCGCTCGCCGCGGCGCTCGAGCAGGCTATCGCGGGCGAGCGAACCGTCTGGATTCCCCCCCAGGGGGGAGCGGAAATCGGGGTGCGTGGCCTTCTGGTGCGATCCGAAATCGTCCAGCGGGCTCGCTACATGTTGCCTGGCGATGCAGCGGCAGGCGGTGACGTGATACTGGATGCGCCGCCGCTCCAGGTCTTCAAGTCGCTGCAGCTGCTGCAGACCCGCGCGCTCGCCGATCCCTTCCCGGAATACGTCGCGTTCGACTTCGAGACGACCGACAAGGACAGTACGAGCTGCGACGTGGTGGAGATCGGCGCCGTGCGGGTGGTTCGGGGAGCGGTGGTCGCCGAGTTTCATTCGCTCGTCCGACCGGAACGTCCCATTTCCGACCGCGCCACCCACGTGCATGGCTACACGGCAGCGGATCTCGTGGAAGCGCCATCCTTCACCGCCGTGTGGCCACGGTTTCGCGCATTCGTGGGCGACCACGTCCTGCTCGCCCACAACGCGCAGCAATTCGACGTTCCGGTGCTGCTCCGACTGGCCAGCGGCCTTCCGGGGGTGGAGCGCCTGCGGTTCTTCGACTCGCTCCCCATCGCGCGGGCCCTGATCACCGACGGCAGCGCGAAGCTCGAGGCGCTCGCCGACCGATTCGGGATCGCCAAGGGCCGCGAGCACCATGCGCTCGACGACGCTCGCACGCTCGCCGGAGTGTATGGCCGTCTCGCGGGGCTGCAACAGGCCCGCGCCCGCAAGACCGCCCAGGTGCAAGTGCTCGACTGCCTCGGGCTCGCGCTGGCCGGGGCTCACCATCCCGACGCGACCGGCGATGAACAGGTGTTTCGCGATATCGTCCCCGCATTCACCCTGGGACGCTATTCCGATGCGCTCGAGTTCTATGCTGCGGAGCACGAGCGCGTCCCTGAGCTCGGGGCGCCGCCGGTGGAGGAGATCATTGATCGGCTCGGCGGCAAGGCAAAGATGGACCGTCTGCGGCGTGCGCCGGCAGCGAGCGACCGCTATGCGGTGGCGCTGGCGCGACTCGAGGCCCTGGTGGGAGCGAGTGCCGCCGACTCCCTCGTCGACAGCATCGGTTTGCTGCTCGAGCGGGTTGCCCTCTCGACTTCCCATGAAGCGGAGACCGACCCCGAGCGCGTCAATCTGCTGACGCTGCATTCGACGAAGGGTCTCGAGTATTCCCAGGTGTACATCGTCGGTGTGGAGGACGATCGGCTCCCGGGGGTGCGTGCCGCAGGGGAGGAAGGCGTGCTCGAAACGGAAGAGGCACGCCGCTTACTCTATGTCGGGATGACGCGCGCGAAGGATCGTCTCGTGCTGACGCGTGTGGCGGAGCGCTTCAAGCGACCGGCGGGGGGGAGTCAGTTTCTCGAGGAGATGGGGCTCGAGGCCTAGTCTCCGTGCAGCTCCTCATGGCGATAGCAGGTGACGATGTGATCGTTCACCATTCCCACCGCCTGCATGAACGCATACACGATTGTCGGTCCCACGAAGCGAAATCCCTTTTCGACGAGCGCCGTGCTCATCGCCTCCGATTCCTTCGTCTTGGCGGGGATCTGGCGCGGCGTCTTCCATTTGTTCTGCTTCGGCGCGCCATCGACGAACTGCCACAGGAACGGGCCGAACCGTACGCCGGACTCGCGCAGCTCGAGGTAGGCCCGGGCATTGCCGATCGCCGCGTCGATCTTTTGCCGATTCCTGACAATCCCGGGGTCCGCGAGCAGCTTCCGGCGCCGGGCGCTGGTATAGCGCGCCATCTTGTCGGGATCGAAGCCGTCGAACGCTTTCAGGAAGGCATCCCGTTTGCGCAGGATGATGGCCCAGGAGAGGCCCGCCTGGAAACCGTCGAGGAGCAGCTTCGCGAACAGCGGCTTGTCGCCGCGCAGCGGGACGCCCCACTCGGTGTCGTGATAGGCCAGCATCGCGGGATTGTCGCCGAGCCACGCGCAGCGCGGCTTGCCGTCGGAAGCAGCGAGTGCCATTGGCAGGGAATGTAGATTGTGTCGATGCAGAACGCCTCCCTCGATCATCCCGCCGCCGCGCTCGTGACGTTGTTCGGCGCCGGTCTCCTGACGAGTCTCTCGCCCTGCATTTTCCCGATGATTCCCATCACGGCCGGCATCATCACCGGCTCGAGTGCGGCCGGAGCGACGCCGCGCAGGCGCGTGGTGGGACGCACCTTCACTTACGTGCTGGGGTTGGCGCTGTTCTACGCCCTGATGGGGCTCGTGGCGGGTCTCACGGGCACGCTGTTCGGCACGGTGGCGTCGAACCTCTGGGTCCGTTTCGGGATCGCCAACCTGCTGGTGCTGTTCGCACTCGCGCTGCTCGACGTGTTTTCCGTGAACGCTCCCCAGCGGCTCGCCGCCTGGGCGGCCGGCGTTTCCGGGGGCTCGTACCCGGGGGTATTTCTCCTGGGGGCGACCTCGGGGATCGTGGCGGCCCCCTGCGGCGCACCGGCGTTCGCCGCGGTGCTCACCTGGGTCGCCACGACCCACAGCGGCGTGCTCGGCTTCGTGTATCTCTTTGTCTTCTCGCTGGGGATGACCGCTGTGCTGGCGGCGGTGGGACTCTTTTCCGGGCTCCTCACGGTTCTGCCGAAGCCCGGACCCTGGATGGTGTGGATCAAACGACTGTCCGCGGTGGTTCTTCTACTGATGGCGGAATACTATCTCGTTCAGGTGGGGAAGACTCTGTGAGTACGATACGTGATGCATGGCGCGTGGTTGCTGCAGTGCTCCTGCTGGGGGCTAGTGGAGCCAGGCACGCGGTGGCACAGGATGGCCAGGACATGGGCATCGCGATCGGCGCCACTGCGCCGCTCGTGACGATTCAGGATCTCGACGGCCGCCCGGCGAACCTCGGGGCCATGATCGGCAAGAAGCCGCTGCTCATCGAATTCTGGGCGACGTGGTGCCCGCTCTGCGCCGCGTTGATGCCGCAGATCGATTCCGCCTACGCGCGGCATCGCGACAAAGTTGGCTTCGTCGCGGTCGCCGTGGCGGTCAACGAAAGTCCGGCGAGCGTGAAGCGCCATCTCACCAGAGAACCCCACCCGTGGCCGTTCCTGTGGGACGCGAACGGTGGTGCCGTGCGCGCCTTCCAGGCCCCGTCCACGAGTTACGTCGTGGTGCTCGATGCGACCGGGAAGGTTGTGTACACGGGACTGGGAGAAGACCAAAACATCGAAGCCGCGTTGAAGAAGGCGGTCGGAAACGGAACGGGGCAGTAGAACAGAGGAAACGCACTGCTAGAGGTACAGACGCACAGGGGTGAATAGAGAATAGGTGAGGCGAGGTAGCCTACCTCATGCCTGTCAACTACTCTCCCCTGTGCGTCTGTGCGTCTAATAGTGTTTCTACTGCTTACTGTCCCTGCTTCGGCGCGACTCTGTCTATCGCCGCGCTCAACTCCGTATACGCCGTCGGATCGATCTCGCGGAATGGCGCCGCGCGCCAGGCGATCTTGCCGTCCGGCCCGATGATGAACAGCGTGCGGTTGTCCACCTTGTACTTGCTGGCGTAGGCACCGTAGGCCTTGCCCACCGCGGAGCCGGTGTCGCTCGCGAACAGAAAGGGGAACTCGGCGTCGCGCGCCCAGGATTGCTGGGCGGTATCGACATCCGCGCTGATCGCGATGAGCACCACGTTCTTGCCACCCTTGAAGAGCTGCGCGTACTGATCACGGTACGCGTTCATTTGGATCGTTCAGCCCCGGGTTCGCGCCTTGAAGAAGAAGGCGAGCACGACGGTCTTGCCCTTGAAGTCGCTCAGGTGGATCGCATTCTTGAGGAGCCCGTAGCGTGTCGCCCCCGGCATTGTGAAGTCCGGCGCCGTGGCGCCGACGTCGAGCGGTTTGGGATCCTCCGCGGGCGCCGCGGCCGGCTGCTGCGCTGCGAGCGACACAGCGAGCGGTGCGGCGAGAGCGGCGAGCATCAGGCTGCGCATTCTGCCTGCCTCGGAATGAGGGGTTCAGGAATATACTTCATTCATGCGACTCCACGTCGGCACCTCGGGATACAACTTCCCCGAATGGAAGGGCACCTTCTATCCGGAGAAGATCAAGCCGGTCGACATGCTTCCCTATTATGCGAGTCGCCTGTCGACTGTCGAGATTAACTACACGTTTTACCGGATGCCCAACGCGAAGACTGTGTCAGGATGGAGTCAGGCGGTGCCCGACGCATTCACCTTTGTGCTGAAGACGCCGCAACGCATCACGCATATCGGGCGGCTCAAGGACATCGACGACTCGCTGCGCTACTTCACGGAAACCGTCCGTCCCCTGGGCGCCAAGCTCGGCCCGATCCTGGTGCAGCTACCGCCGAACTTCAAGCGGGACCTCGCACGCCTCAAGGATTTCCTCACCCTCTTTCCCGCAGACCTGCGCTGTGCCTTCGAGTTTCGCAATGCGACGTGGTTCACGGACGAGACATACGCGGCGTTGCGTGCCGCCAACGCCGCGTTGTGCGTCGCCGACACCGAGGACGGCCATACGCCGCTCGAGTCCACCGCGGACTTCGGCTACTTCCGCTTGCGTGACGAGGGCTACCAGCCGGCGGACCTGGAGACCTGGGCCAGTCGTGTACAAACCTTGGGAACGGGTTGGGGGGACGCGTTCGTCTTCTTCAAGCACGAAGAGTCCGGGGAGGGCCCGAAGCTCGCCGAACAGTTCGCGGCGCTTTTCGACGCCGGGAGTGGGGGCTAGGACGCGGGGACGCGGGGGCCGCACGGCCTGGACATCGTCTCTCGTGGCCAACAGTTAGATCCGAAAGCGTCGTCCGGGTCGAGCGCCCCCGCGTCCAACGCGTCCGGTGCCCCCACTCCCGGCGTCTGGCGTTTACGCAGGATTCGCTACTAGCGACTCACCGGGCCCAGGTAGCGGTCCAACCAGTCGAGCATCTCGGAAATCAGCAGGCCGCGCGGCACGAAATGCCCTCCAGGGTAGATCACGTGCCGTTTCTTGTCCGGCGGCGTCCCGAGGAGTCGAAACATCGGCAGCTGGGACGTCTCGACCGGGAAGAAGTGATCGTAGCGGCCATTGAGCATCAGCACCGGCATGCGGATGCGGGGCAGAAAATTGATCGGCTCCACGTCGGGCTGTCCCCGTTGCAGCTCGAGTCCCGCGACGTACAACACGGCGGTCTTGATGCGGGGCTCGAGCGCCGGGAGCAGTCCTCCCATGTAGCCGCCCCAGCTGCGGCCATAGTAGGCCAGCCGCAGGGTGTCGATATCGGGGCGGGTCGCGACGTAGTCGATGGCGCGGCGGAAGTCCTTCGCCCAGGCGATGACGTGATCGCGGTATCCGTTCGTCTCGTTGGCGTACCAGCTGTCGAGTCCGTCGCCCCGTTCGTACATGCTCTTGTAGACGGGATACAGCACGGCGCGCCCGCTCTTCAATATGAAATCGAACGCGTCGTACTCGAGGGAGGTGGCCGAGGAGCGGCTGTGCAGCGCGATCGCGCCGGGGAAGTAGACGACGGTCTGATACGGCGGCTTGCTGTTCTTGGGCAGGAGCAGGTAGACGATCTCCCGCTCGCCCCCATAGGCCGCGTCGAACGAGACGCGCTGCATCACCCAGCTGTCCGGAGTGGAGTCCGTCGTCTCGATCACCGCCTTGAGCGCCGTCGGGTCGTAGTCGAACGCGCGCCGATAGATCGCGAACACCGCGTCTGAAACCGGCCGCTCCTTCGAGAAATCGCGCACCAGCCGCTCGACCGGCCGGCGCGTCACCGCGGCGGTTGTATCGTAGCGTGCCAGCCGGAACCCGTTCGTGGGCGAACGGTCGAGGGGCGGCTGGGCGAACGCCTCCGTGAAATGGTAGGTCGCGTCATCGTAGCCTCCGCCCAGGATGTAGCGCTGGCCGCCCGTCTCGTTGTAACACCACTCCCGGGCATTGCCGGCCATGTCCACCGTGCCGAACGGACCGATGCCGTGATAGCTGCCGACGCTCGCGGGCCCGCGGCCGGCGAAGTTCGAGGCGGGAACGATCCACGACGCGGCGCGCGTCTCCGCTGCGCGGGTCCAGTGGTAGATCGTCGGTAACGATTTGCCGACGAAGCGCGCGTATGCTGCCGCCTCATACCAGCTCACCCCGGTTACCGGATAGCTCCCCTGCCCGGCAGGGTAGTGCCCGACCTCCCACGTCGCCGGCCCCGGCCTTCCGGTGCGGTCCTTGAACAGCGACATGACACCCTCCCAGGAAAGCGGGTGCCCGTCCTTCATGAATGGGTGATCCCACAGCTCGGGCCGGCGGTAGCCGCCGCTGTCGACGAAGCGCTGGAAGGCGGCGTTGGTCACTTCGGTACGGTCGATCTGGTAGTCGTCGAGCGGCACTGGATTCAGGTGATCGAGCCCCGGCAGCGAGACCGCGAATCGCGCCAGCCCCGCGACCCGGACCATTCCCGTTTCTGACGCCGCAGCGCTGTCGAGCCGCACCGGCTCGGCGGAAATCCACTGCGCAGCGGCTGCGCCGAGCCAGGTGTGGAAGCCCGGCTTCTCGATCTTGAGGCGCGAGAATCCTTGGGGGAACCACACGCTGTCGAGCGGCGTCGTCCCGAAGACCTCCCAGGTGGTGTCGGGGGCAGCGTAGTCGCGCCGCCAGACGACCGCGCCGGTGGGCTCGGTATGCAGGCTCACGCGCGTCGCGATCAGCGGCCAGAGGCGCGCGAGCGACGGGTCTTCCGGCAGGATGGTGTTGGCCCGGAGGGCGAGGTGGTAGGCCTCTTCGGTGCGGCCGCTGTCGGCCAGCTGCCGGATCTCGGGGACGGCCGTCTCCAGTACCCAGTGGACGCGGGCATTGTGTCGCAGCGCGAGGCCGCCGACTGCGAGCGCCGCGAGCGCCACCGCACTGAGCGCGAGACGGCGGCCACGGCGTGCCCGGCTCACGGCGGGCAGTTCCAGGGCCACGCTGGGAGTCGTCAGCGACTCGAGCTGCCCCAGAATCTCAGCGGCCGAGGACCACCGGTCCGCGGGCCGCTTTTCGAGGCAGCGCATCACGACCTTGGCCAGCGCGGCCGGCGTATCGGGCCGGCGCTGGTCGAGCGGGACGGGGGTTTCGGTGAGGTGGGCGGCGAGGACGGCCTGGGCGCTCGTGCCGTCGAAGGGCGGGCGGCCCGCGAGGATCTCGTACGCGAGGACGCCAAACGAATACAGATCGGCGCGATGATCGATGTGGGCGTCGGCCGTGCACTGCTCGGGCGCCATGTACGCCGGCGTCCCGATAGAGACCCCCGCCGTGGTCACCTTGGACGCCCCGGCGATGTCGCTGATCGCCTTGGCGATGCCGAAATCGGTGATCATGGCGTGCCGGTTGGCGATCATCACGTTGTCCGGCTTGATGTCGCGGTGCACGACGTGGTGCTCGTGGGCGTACGCCAGCCCGTCGATCACGTCGTGCAGCAGCCGCACGGCCTCGGACACGGCGAGCTCGCCGTCCCGGGCGAGCAGGTCGCGCAGCGACGCGCCCTCGACGAACGGCATGACGTAGAACAACATGCCGCCCGCTTCTCCCGAGTCGTGCAACGGCAGAATGTGCGGATGGTTGAGCTGCGCCGCGATTTCGATCTCGCGCAGGAACCGCTCCGTCCCGAGCAGCGCCGCGATCTCGGGCCGCAGCACTTTCACGGCCACGTGACGATGGTGACGGATGTCCTGGGCGAGGTACACCATGGCCATGCCGCCATGGCCGATTTCACGCTCGATCGCATAGCGACCGGCGAGGGCGCTGTTCAGCTGAGTGAGAACGGTGTCCAAGAAGAAACGGCGATGTTAGGCGCTGGCAGCTCTTTTCTTCGGTGCGGACCTCGCTCCCTTGGCGGTCTTGCGATCGGCCGCGGGAGCGCTCTTCCCCTTGGCGAGACTCTGCTTCAGCGCTTCCATCAAGTCGATGATCTGCGTTTTCGGCGCTTCGGTCGGCTCCTCGACGATCTCTTTGCCGTCGACCTTGCGCTGGATCTGCTCGAGGATCCGCTGCTTGACGGTGTCCTCGTACTTATTGGGCTTGAACGTGTCGGTGGCCGCTTGTTCGATGAGCTGGACGGCCATGTCCAGCTCCGGTTTCTTCACGTCGACCTTGGGGATCGGGACCTCGTCGATCGACCGCACTTCGTTGGCGTAGCGCAGCTGCTCCATCGCCAGGCCGTGGCCGAGCGGGCGGATCATGATGAGGTACTGCTTGCCCCGCGCCGCCCACTGCCCGATCGCCACCTTCTTCGTCTTCTTCAGGGCCTCGCCGAGCAGCGTGAACGCGCGGTCCCCGCCCTTGTCGGGTCCGAGGAAGTAGACCCGGTCCATGTACATCCGGTCCACCGTATCGGCGTCCACGAACTCCTGGATGTTGATCGAGCCCGTTCCCTTCTCCTCGAGCGCCTTGAGCTCGTCGGGGGTGAACTGCACGTACTGGCCCTTCGAGAACTCGTACCCCTTCACCATGTCGTCCTTCTCGACCTTCTCCCCGTCCTTGGAGCAGACGTACTGCTGCTTCAGCCGGGAGCCGTCCTTCTTGTGCAGCCAGTTGAAGGA
>DASSIL010000189.1:0-6550 GCA_035691925.1 Gemmatimonadales bacterium | reverse complement strand
GAGCGCCGAAGGCGCGATGGATGACCATCCACCCACCGCGCCTCGTTTGGCGTAGGAAATGGGGAGTGACCTACGCCGCCTTCACCTCCTGCGACGTCTCACCACCAGCACCTGGGTCAGCGGGTGAGGCCGGTGCAGCCGTGCGAGACCTGGACGGCCCCACCACGCTGTGCGCGCTACCCCACGCGCCCATCAACTCGGCGTTGTCCCCGAACCGATACCGCACCACGCCGTCGAGCACCTTCACCTGCTCCGACACCTCGGCCATCACGGCCTTGAGATCGGCGCTTGCACCCACATGGTCGCGCCGCCCCGCTCGCGTGGTCTCGAGCGTGTGCTCGAACGACTTGATCGTCGCCTCGATGTCGCTGAGCAACGTCTCCGACATGCCCCGCTTCACGAGCAGATCCTTGTTCGCGGTGGCCTTCTCCAACATCCCGCGCGCCATGGTGACGAACGGCTGATTCGGCCCCACCTTCGGCAGCCGAAACTCCTGGCCCAGCTCCGCGTTCTCGTTCGCCGCCACGTGACCCACCGCCGACAAGTAAAGCAACAGCTTGCTCCTGAGCGCGCGCCGCACGCCGGCGCGCACCTCCGTGGCCGCTCGCGCCGCCACGATGCCGGCCCGCTGCTGACTCGCCAGCACCTCCGCCCGCGCCACCAGCTCCTCGAGGCGTGCGAGCGCCGCCCCTTCCGCCACTCCGTCCGTCGGATGGGCCCGGAGGAAATCCCGAACCCGCTCCGCCATCTCCAACCGCCTCCGCAACCGCGCGTCCATAGAACCTCCTCTCTCCCCATTTGTCGGGCACGGTGTCGGGCTGCGTGCCCATTCTGTTGACGTCTCCCGACGCGCGAGCCCCAATGCGAAAACCGGACCACATTGGAACCTGCTCACGTCCGGCGCTATCGAATTCGCTGTGTCCTCTATCGAGGACACGCGCGCGACGAATGCGTCGATGCGCGCGCGGTTCGCGTGCGCTGTCGCGCGTCGCGCGTGCCCCCGCTGCCGGTTCATGTACGCTGTCCGCCTGATCGTGTCAGCACGCCGTCGGGAAGCGCGCGCGCGCGTCAGGACTGCATGCGTTGTCGCTCGGGATGTGGTCGTCGGCCGCAGGTATGCGTGCACCTGCCGACGGGAACTGGAGATCCGCCGGCGTCTCGCGTCGATGCGCTGTCGGATCGTGCGCTCACGCTACCGGTGAGAGCGAATTGTCGCCCGGTTGTAGTCCATCTACCGACAGGAACGAGAGACAGGCGGTGAGATCGCGTCGACTTGCACGCCGAAACTGGTGATGCGCGAGGTGAAGGTGGACACTTGCTGCGGGTTTGTGGACACTCGCTCTCGAAACCGACATCCTCGCGCCTGGTTTGATCGCGGCGGAGAGCCGCGACTCGGCTGCTGCCACGGAAGGTGACGCGTTCACCCGTCGCTCTCAGCGACAGCAAGCCGAGCCGCGGCTCTCAGCCGCGTAACCCGCCTGCGACGCCTCCGAGCTCCGCAGGCGCGACGGATCTGCTGTTCAAGCCCAGAAGGCGCGCGACCCAGATACCAGGTTGACGGTCGGTTGACATAGGGACGTTAGGTTCAGAAGGAACGATGGGTCTCCACCTCAACTACGAGCTGCTGCTCCCGAGCCCTGTGCCAGCTCACGAGACGACGGCGCTGCTCACCCGGCTGCGCACGTTCGCGCTCACACAACCGTTGGCGAAAGTTTCGGAGCTATACGACGCCCGCGCAAACGGCATGCGCCGGCTGGCGACAGTCGTGGCGAACGCGTTCAAGGATGAGAATCCTCACTTGATCGCCGCGGTCGATTCGGCACGAGGTTTCTCGGTGCTTCCCGGTGACGGGTGTGAATCGGCCGTGCTGGCGTTCATGCAGCGCAGAGCCGAGGATGGACGGCCTCAGGATTGGTTCTGGCATTGGTCCTGCAAGACCCAATACGCCTCCGTCCTCGGTGACCGCCACCTCGTGGCGTGCCACACGGGACTGGTCCAACTGCTCGAATACGCGATCGCCATCGGCATCACCGTGTTCGTGCGGGATGAGACGCATTATTGGGAGACACGGGACGAGACTCGGTTGATCGCCGAGGTCAACGCGATGAACCGCGTAGTGGCAAGGGTCGCTGGTCAGCTCAGCGACTTCGGCACCGGATCCGGTACTGCATTCCGCGCACCGATCTTCCGCCACCCCCGATTTGAACACCTGGAGATGGAGAACGACGAGTCATCCTGAGCGCCTTCAACGACGAGGCGCCTCTCCACACCGGACCTTCATCGTACCGCAATCCTGCTGCCAAAGTGGACTCATGCACCGCCTCCAAATTGGTGCGGACCCGTGCAATGGAGGATCGATGCAAACCGGCCCGTCTGGAGCCATCACAGCCGAGTTGAATGTCACACCGATGATCGACGTGCTGCTGGTCCTGATCATCACCTCCATCGTGGTGCTCGCATTCGAAGCGAAGCTCGCGCTCAATGTGCCGGCCGAAAAGAACCGGACTGGCAGCTCGCAGCCCGCGATCGTGCTGGAACTGGACGCGTCCGGGGGCTATGCGATCAACGGCCGGCGCGTCCCTGAAGTGGGACTGGAAAGCCGTCTGAGAGCATTGTTTGCAAAGCGACCTGGGCAGGTGCTCTTTGTGCGAGCCTCAGGTGAACGACCCTACCAGGATGTCATTCACGCGATCGACGTGGCGCGGACGGCAGGCGTGGGAGTGATAGGCTACATGCCGTAAGCGGCGATGGAGCTTGCCAGAAGGAGCACCGCGATGGTGACGGACATGGCGGCGCTGCGCACGAAGTCCCGCGACGTGAACCGGCCGAGGACTCCGCTGGTTTACACCTGGTAGGCGCGACGGAGCTCGATGCCGAATCGTGAGTTGGGAAAGACGGAAACGACGGCGATCAGACTGCCGACGATGCCGAAGCCCAGGGCGACCGGAAAGAATCCGTCTATTCCGCGCTAACCTGCCGCGTGCGACGGCCGCGATCAAGACGTTCGAGACGACGGTCGACTTCGAGTGTTAGTGGCACAGGATGAGACAGAGCGCCGAACGCGCGCGCGTCACCGCGTCCGCCGTGCGAAACGGTCCGCGTGGTCGCGCGCGAACTGCGCGAAACGGCGCGGCTGGCGGCCGGTCAACCGCGCCACGGTGTCCGTCACCTGCGCGAACTCTTCGGCTTGCGCCGCTACATCGATGTCGGCGAATGCCTGGGCGCTCCAGGCGGGATATCCTGCCGCGAGCAGGCGTTCGCGGTACGCCGCGGGCGTGATCGGGACGTACCGGACGGTCGCGCCGGTCGCCTCCGACAGGTGCGCGGCCACATCCGCGTAACTGAGGGCCTCCGGCCCGGTCAGGACGTACGTCTGCCCGTCGTGGCCCGTTCCGGTCAGCGCCGCCACGGCCACCGCGGCGATGTCGCGCGCATCGATCAGGCTGTGCCGCGCGCCGCCCATCGGCAAATGGAATGCCCCCTCCGCCTGAATGTCCTTCGCCTCCCAGAGGAGGTCCTGGTCGAAGAAATTCGGGCGCAAGAGCGTCGTCGCGAGCCCGGCGTCGCGAAGGCCGGCGTCGGCCCGCGCGTGATTCGCCAGGATCTCCGACGGCGAGTCCGCTCGGGCGCCGAGAATCGAGAGCTTCACGACCAGGCGCACGCCCGCTGCGCTGGCCGCCCGGGTGACGGCCGCTGCCTGAACGACGAAGTGCTCGGTGGACGGGAGCGCGACGAACACCGTGTCGATGCCAAGGAGCGCGGGCCGCAGGCTCTCCGGCCGGTTCAGGTCGCCTTCGACCAACTCGGGATACTCCGTGTCCGCACCGAACAGCGCGCGCGCGGTCGTCGGGTTGCGCACCAACGCACGGACCGGCTGGCCGGCCGCGTGCAGGCCTCGCACGACGTAGCGGCCGTTCGTGCCCGTGGCGCCGATCACCAGGATGGTCATGTTACCTCACCCCGGAACATGGAGCCTCGCTGCAGGATCGAGGCCCTACGTCACGGCACTCGGTGGCGTTGTTTCTCAGTCGGGCTGCCGCGGATGGCGGCGCAGCTGCGCCGCCGCCTTGTCGATACGGACGATGTACGCCCGCACGCCCTCGCCGTGCGCGCGCCGGGGTACGACAAAGTGTTGGTCGTCTGGCTGCGAACTCTTCAAGTCATCAACCATCAAGTCACCGCCATGCGCCTCCACCGCCGCTTCGAAGCGCTCCACGGCAGACAGCAAATTGACCAGATCTTCGGGCTCTTCGGAGCCGGTCACGGCGATGCCGCGGCTGCGTAGCCGGGTCGCTACCTCCGCCGCCGCCGTCCGGCGCTCCTCGAACTCCTCGTCCTTGTCCATGCCGATACTCCCTTCCTGGCCTCAGTATTCCGCGAGGGCATCGTCTGGATAACAGTACAGCCACCGCTCGCCAGGTTCCTCGGAGGACACCACCGGATGCCCGCTGGCGTGGGCATGCTTGGAGGCGTGCTGGTTCGGGGAGCTGTCGCAGCAGAGAATGGCGCCGCACTCCTGGCACGCGCGCAAATGGACCCACTCGGCGCCGATCTTCACGCATTCGGCACACTCCCGGCGCTTGGCGTGCCGGACGGTCGTGATCGCGGCGAGATGTGCGCACGGAGCCGCGGCGTTCACCGGTTTACTCGCGCAGCGGTCGGCGAGCGGCGAACTCGGGCGGCAGAACCTTGATGGCTACAGGGCGGTCCAGCCGCACCTCGTGAGCGAGAGACGATCCCCATCCCGCCGCGACCGAGTCCCCGCTCCAGCGAGTAGCGGCCCGTGAGAGCGGCCTGGAACAGGAAGAGGTCAGCCGCCACACCTCAACTTGATGTTCCAGTCGTCGGCCGTCTACCTCTAGTCACCCATCACCCCTTACTTGCCATTGTACTTCTCCAGCCAGTTCCCCACCTCCTGAAAGACGTTCCGCACTTGCTCGGCGAGCCTGGGGAAATGCGGCGATCCGGGATAGGTGACCATTCGGACCGTCTTGCCGCGTTCCGCGAGAAGGATGAACAACTCGCGCCCCTGAAAGGTCGGTACGCGCAGGTCGGAGTCCCCGTGGAGAATGAGAAGCGGGGTTGTGACCTGGTTCGCGTACATGACTGCGGAGAAGCGCAGGAACGGCGTGGCGTCCTTCTCTTGTAGGCGGGCATCGTAATCGACCTGCGCGATATCGCTGGTTGGAATGAAGCTCAGCCAATCGGTGATGCCGGCACCTTCGATCGCGGCTCGATAGCGTTGGGTCTGCGTGACGGTCCAGGCGGTCATGAAACCACCGGCGCTCCATCCGAAGATGGCGAGGCGGCTCGGATCGGCCCACCCTTGGGCGATGGCGAAGTCGGTTGCGCTGTTCACGTCGCTATATGCCCGGTCGCCGAAATGCTGGTAGATCGCGTTCATGAACTCCGAGCCGTAGCCGGTCGATCCGCGGTACTGCGGCTGCAGCACGACGTATCCCAGACCGGCGGCGAAGCGGGCGAAGACGTCCAGCCCGAGGACGTCATTGCCTTCGGGGCCTCCGTGCGGCAGGACGAGAAACGGCACTCTGGTGCCTGCGCGGTAGCCGGCGGGGAAGGTGGCGATCGCCTCGAGGTGGGCCCCCTGCTGCGCGGTCCAGTTCACGACTCGCACATCGCCCAGGCTGATGTGCGCGATGGCGTCATCACCTTCATGGGTGAGCTTGACCAGGCTGTCCCCGCGACTCAGGGCGACGTTCCCGGTGTGTGCAGGATCGCTGACAGTGAAGGCCATGCTGGCGTGCGACTGCGGATAGGGTGAGAAAACGGGCAGCCCCGCGATGGTTCCGCCTACCCATCGGTAGGATGTCGTCAACTGCCCATCCGCGAAACGGTCGATCTCTACCACGACGCCCTTGTGCATTTCCACCCATACGGATCCGTGCGGGTCGCCAACCACAGCGACGGCAGAGCCCGAGAGGTTTGGGGTCCGATCACTCGCTGGGCCGCCATCAACTGGCTCCACCCATACGTGATCTGGCGTCAACACCTCCGTGGTCGTACTCGCGAAGACGAGCGACTTGCCTCCGTCGGTCCAGGCGATACCGCTAGTTGGAGCAGGAAGGTCGGCGATCCGCTTGACGGCCGTCTGGCTGCACAGATCGATCGTCGTTCGGAAGTCGTGATGGCCGATCTTGGAAGTCGCGCTTATCACCGCAAGCCGATCGCCGTCGGGTGACCAAGCGACCTGCGTGACATCCTCGAGGTTAGAGCACCACCAGGCCCCGTCGCTGCCGTCAGCGTTGAGGACGTATACCGAAGTGCGATCATTCTCGACCACCGTGCGGACGCCCGCGAGCGAATCTCTCACTCGTGGGTCGGCGAGAACGGCGAATCGTCTGCCATCGGGAGAGATGACCGGCTCGTGAATGTCCGCAGGCAGAGCCAGGACGCGGACCGGCTTGGAACTGTCGAGCGGAACGATGGCCAGTGCCTGGGCCGCATTGACTCGATCAACACCGTAGAGCGCATCGCCGATCGGCATGAAGCCCACCGGACTGAACTGCTCCGGCACTTTCAGCTTGCGCTC
>DASSIL010000188.1:0-8010 GCA_035691925.1 Gemmatimonadales bacterium | reverse complement strand
GCCGCAGTTCTACTTCCGGACGACGGACGTGACGGGGTCGGTGGAGCTGCCGGCGGGGGTGGAGATGGTGATGCCGGGAGACAACACGAAGATGGCGATCGAGCTGATCACGCCGATCGCGATGGAAGAGGGGCTGCGGTTTGCGATCCGGGAGGGTGGCAGGACCGTCGGCGCCGGTGTGGTCACGAAGATCAAGAAATGACGGAATGTTGGAAGGATGGACGGGTGGACAGGATTCACCGTCCAGACATTCCAACTGTCCAGCATTCCAACTGAGGTTTCAGACATGGCCAGCAAGATCCGCATTCGACTCAAAGCATTCGACCACGCCCTGATCGATCAGGCGGCGGCCGACATCGTGCGCACCGCGGAGAAGACCGGCGCGCAGGTGTCGGGTCCGATCCCGCTGCCGACGAAGCGCCAGATGTGGACGGTGCTGCGCAGTCCGCACATCGACAAGAAGAGCCGCGAGCAGTTCGAGCTGAAGACGCACAAGCGGCTGATCGACATCATGGACTCGCGGGCGCAGACGGTGGATGCGTTGACGAAGCTGGACCTGCCGGCGGGCGTAGATGTGGAGATCAAGGTCGGATAGCACGACCGAAGACCGATGACTGAAAACGTCTTCGGTCGTCGGTCATCGGTATGAGGCAAGGAACATGAACGCTCTGATTGGACGCAAACTCGGGATGACGCGCCTCTTCGTCGAGGACGGCGCGCACGTGCCCGTCACCGTGATCGAGGCCGGGCCCTGCCCGGTGGTTCAGGTCGCCGGTGACCGCGTGCAGCTCGGCTTCGAGACGAAGAAGGCGAAGCGCACCGTGAAGGCGATGGCGGGGCACGTCAAGGCGGCAGGCCTCGCAGGCGTGCCGCGCCGGCTCGAGAGCTTCCCCGTCATGGGCGACGCCCCCAAGCCGGGCGACCAGGTGACGGTGGCGATCTTCGCCGCCGGCGAGCGGGTGAAGGTGTCGGGGGTGACGAAGGGCAAAGGGTTCCAGGGAGTCGTGCACCGCTACCACTTCGGCGGCGGGCCGAACACCCACGGCAACACGCGGCACCGCAAACCGGGTTCGATCGCTCCGGGGACCGATCCTTCGCGCATCATCAAAGGCAAGCGGATGCCGGGGCACATGGGCGCCCGCAACTTCACCGAGCTGGGGTTGACCGTGGTGCGCGTGGACGCGGAGCGCAACCTGCTGTTCGTGCGCGGTGCCGTTCCCGGGCCGGTCAACGGCTACGTGACGATTCGCAAGCAGGGAGGAAAGAGCCGCCATGATTGAGGCGCAACACTATTCGGCGGCCGGCGCGAAGAAGAAGGCCGTCACGCTCCCGGAGGCGATTTTCGACGGCCGGGTGAACGAGGACGTGCTGCACCGCGCCATCGTCACCTACCTGGCGAATCAGCGCCAGGGCACGGCGGCGACGAAGACGCGCAGCTTCGTCTCGGGCGGCAACCAGAAGCCGTGGCGGCAGAAGGGCACCGGCCGCGCGCGCCAGGGCTCGACTCGGGCGCCGCACTGGCGGCACGGCGGTATCGTGTTCGGGCCGCACCCGCGGGACTACCGCCTGTCGATTCCGAAGAAGGTGCGCCAGCTCGCCAAGAAGTCCGCGCTCAACGCGCGGGCGCGCGAGGAGGCGCTCCTTGTGATCGACGCGTTGGGCTACGAGAAGCCGAAGACCAAACCGCTCGCCGAGCTGTTCGGCAAGCTGGGGCTCAAGGACAAGAAGGTCCTGCTGCTCGTCGCCGATACCCCGGCGGCGCACAACATCTATCTGTCGGGCCGCAACATCGCCGACGTGCGCGTGCAGCGCTTCGCCGACGCGACCGCCTACGACGTGCTGTGGTCGAACGCGGTCGTGGTCGAGGCGCCGGCCCTCACCGGCGTCGAAGCGGAGGGAGAGTCGGCCGATGCCTGACCTGCACGAGCTGATCGTCGGGCCGGTGGTGACCGAGAAGTCGTCGGCGGCCTACCAGGCGCGCAAGGAATACGCGTTCCGGGTGCACGCCGATGCGACGAAGCCCCAGATCCGCGTGGCGATCGAAAAGCTGTTCAACGTGACGGTGACGGACGTCCGCACACTCGTGGTGCGGGCCAAGCGGCGCAGCTACTCGGGCCGCCAGGGCCTCCGGCCGTCGTGGAAGAAGGCGATCGTGAAGCTCAAAGAGGGCGACTCGATCCAGGTCTTCGAGGGCTGATATGGGCATTCGACAGTTCAAGCCGGTGACGGCGGCGACGCGGTTTCGCTCGGTGTCGGACTTCGCCGAAGTGACGAAGTCGACGCCCGAGCGGGCGCTGGTGGAGCCGCTGCGGCGCACCGGCGGTCGCAACAACAAGGGCCACGTCACCACGCGGCATCAGGGCGGCGGGCACAAGCGCCAGTACCGGAAGATCGATTTCCGCCGCAACAAGTTCGGCGTGCCGGCCAAGGTCACGGCGATCGAATACGATCCCAACCGGACCTGCCGCATCGCGCTCGTCACCTACACGGACGGCGAGAAGCGCTACATCCTGCACCCGCGCGGCCTCGCGGTGGGCGACACGGTCGTGTCGGGCCCGGGCTCGGACATCCGCACCGGCAACGCGCTGCCGCTGTTCGAGATTCCGCTCGGCACGGCGGTGCACAACGTCGAGCTCAAGATCGGCCGCGGCGGGCAGATCTGCCGCGCCGCCGGGACGGGCGCCCAAGTGGTGGCGAAGGAAGGCAACCACGTCACCCTGCGGCTGCGCTCCAGCGAGATGCGCATGGTGCGGGGCGAATGCCTCGCCACGATCGGCGAAGTCGGCAACGCCGAACACGAGCTGCAGTCGGTAGGCAAGGCCGGGAAGACCCGCTGGCTGGGGCGCCGCCCGCGGGTGCGCGGCGTCGCGATGAACCCGGTCGACCATCCGCTGGGCGGCGGTGAGGGCAAGACCTCGGGCGGCCGTCCGCCGGTGAGCCCATGGGGCAAGCCGGAAGGCAGGAAGACGCGCCACAAGAAGAAGGCGTCGACGAAACTCATCGTGCGCGGACGCAAGCGCGGGAAGGCGACGCAGTAATGGCACGCTCGGTCAAGAAGGGCCCCTACGTGGAGCCATCGCTGCTCAAGAAGATTCAGGGGCTGAACGACAAGAACGAGAAGAAGGTGTTCAAGACGTGGTCCCGGCGCAGCACGATCACGCCGGAATTCGTCGGCCACACCCTGGCGGTGCACAACGGGAACAAGTTCGTGCCCGTGTACGTGACCGAGAACATGGTGGGCCACAAGCTGGGCGAGTTCGCCGCGACGCGGCTGTTCCGCGGCCACACGACGAAGACGGCGGCGGAGCGCGAGGCTGAGGCGAAGGCCGCCGAGAAGGCAGCGGAGTAACGCATGGAAGCCCGGGCGATTCAGCGGACGGTGCGCCAGTCGGCGCGCAAGATGCGCCTCGTGATCGATCAGATCCGGGGCCGCGCGGTGCCGGAGGCGTACGCCATCCTGCGGTTTTCGAAGAAGCACGCGGCGAAGCAGATCCACAAGGTGCTCAAGTCCGCCGTGGCCAACGCGGAGCAGCGGGCGCAGCGGCAGAACCTGCCGCTCGACGTCGACGCGCTGCGGGTACGCTACGCGGTTGTGAACGAGGGGCCGACCCTGAAACGGTTCACGTCGGCCGCGATGGGACGGGCCACGCCGATCAAGAAGCGGACGAGTCACGTGGAGATTCACGTCTTCGCCGCGGATCAGCCCAAGGCGAAGCCGGCGGCGCCGGCTGCCACGGCGGCGAAAGCGAAAACCAAGGAGAAGGCCGCGGCGGCGGGCGCCAAGGCCACGAAGGCCAAGTCTCCGAAGCGAAAGAAGGCGTAAGTGGGCCAGAAAACACATCCCTACGGGTTCCGGCTCGGGATCGTCAAGCCGTGGCGGTCGCGCTACTTCGCGCGCCGCAACTTCCCCGAGCTCCTGAAGGAAGACGATCTGATCCGGAAGTACCTGAAGACGCGGCTCTCGCACGCCGCGATCGCCGACGTGCACATCGAGCGCCGTCCCGGCAAGGTGACGGTGACGGTGCACACGGGGCGGCCCGGCGTGGTGATCGGCAAGCGCGGCGCCGAGGTCGACAAGCTGCGCGACGAGCTGGCGCAGCTGACGGGGAAGGAAGTCGGAATCAACGTCGAGGAGATCAAGCGGCCCGAGCTCGACGCGCAGCTGGTGGCCGACAGCGTGGTGCACCAGCTGCAGCAGCGCATCTCGTTCCGCCGCGCCATGAAGCGTGCGGTGCAGAGTGCCATGCGCATGGGCGCGCAGGGAATCAAGATCAAGTGCGGCGGCCGGCTCGGCGGGGCGGAAATCGCGCGGGTCGAGGGCTATCACGAGGGCCGAGTCCCGCTGCACACGCTGCGCGCCGACGTCGACTACGCCACCTCGACGGCGAAGACGACCTATGGGACCATCGGCGTGAAGGTGTGGATCTTCAAGGGCGAGCGGACCGAAGAGCTGTCGGGCCGCACTTACTCGACGGGCGTCTGACATGCTGGCACCGAAGCGCGTCAAGTTCCGCAAGCGGTTCAAGGGCAACACCAACGGGTTGGCCACGCGCGGCAACACCGTGGCGTTCGGGCATTACGGTCTGATGTCGCTCGACCCGGGCTGGATCACGAACCGCCAGATCGAGGCCGCGCGCGTCGCGCTGACGCGCGAGATGAAGCGCGGTGGCAAGGTGTGGATCCGGCTGTTCCCCGACAAGCCGATCACCAAGAAGCCGGCGGAGACCCGGATGGGGAAGGGAAAGGGCAATCCCGAGGGCTGGGTGGCGGTGGTGAAGCCGGGCCGGGTGATGTTCGAGGTCGAGGGGATCGAGGAGTCGCTGGCGCGGCACGCGTTGAATCTCGCCGCGGCGAAGCTGCCGTTGCGCTCGCGCTTCGTGAAGCGGGAGGAGCGCTGACATGGCCCGGCAACGACCCGACGAGCTGCGGCAGTTGAAGACCGAGGAGCTGGAGCAGAAGCTCGCGGTGCTCCGCGAGGAGCGCTTCCGCCTGCGGTTCCGCACGGGGACCGAGGCGATCGCGAATCCGCTGCAGTTCCGCACCATCCGGCGCGACATCGCACGGATCGCGACCATTTTGCATGAGCGGAGGCAGGCATGAGGGGCCGTCGCAAGACGCGCACCGGCGTCGTGGTGAGCGACAAGATGCAGAAGACCGTGACGGTCGCGCTGGTACGCCGCTACGCGCACGGCTTCTACGGCAAGCAGGTGGTCCGTACCAAGACGGTCGCGGCCCACGACGAGCAGGGCGCCAAGTCGGGCGACACCGTCCGCCTGGTGGAGACGCGGCCGCTGTCGAAGCGCAAGCGCTGGCGGGTGGTCGAGATACTCGAGCGAGCGAAGTAAGGGCCGGGGGGAACCGTGGTTCAGCAGGAATCGATACTCAAGATCGCGGACAACTCGGGTGCGCGGGCCGCGCTCGTCATCCGCGTGCTCGGCGGGTCCAAGCGGCGGTACGCGGGACTCGGCGACATCGTGGTGGTCACGATCAAGGACGCCATCCCGACCGGCCAGATCAAGAAGGGCGAGGTGGTCAAGGCCGTGATCGTGCGCACCGCCAAGGAGACGAAGCGGCGCGATGGCTCCTACATCCGCTTCGACGAGAATGCGGCCGTGCTCATCGACGACCAGGGGGAGCCGCGGGCGACCCGCATCTTCGGTCCGGTGGGGCGCGAGCTGCGCGAGAAGCGGTTCATGAAGATCGTGTCGCTGGCGCCGGAGGTCATCTGAGATGAAGCCGCTCGTCTATAAGAAGTCCCGGCGCGTCCGCGGCACGAAGCCCGTGCGGCACAAGCTGCACCTCGCCAAGGGCGACACGGTGCGGGTGATCTCGGGCGATGACCGCGGCAAGGAAGGGCGCATCCTCCAGGTGGACGCGAAGACGTTCCGCGTCATCGTGGAGGGCGTGAACATCGTGAAGAAACACCAGCGGGCCACGGAGCAGCAGGAGGCCAAGATCATCGAGAAGGCGGCGCCGATTGCCGCTTCCAAGGTGATGCTGCTCGACCCGAAGTCGGGCCGGCCGACGCGCGTGCGCCGGCGGCGCGACAAGGACGGAACGGTGGAGCGCATTGCGGCGCGGTCGGGGCAACCGATCCCGCGGACGAGGTAAGCATGGCGGATCCGAAAGAGAAGCAACCGCAGGAGCAGAAGAAGGAGAAGAAGCCGAAGGGCCAGAAGCCGCCCAAGGGGCAACCGGAACCGGCGGCTGAGCCCCAGGCGCCTCCAGAGCCCGCGCTGCCGGCGCGGTTGCGGCTGGAATACGAGCGCAAGGTGCGCGGCAAGCTGCAACAGCAGTTCGGCTTCGCCAATCCGCACGAGATTCCGCGGCTCCTGAAGATCGTGCTGAACGTGGGCATGGGCGACGCGCCCAAGAACCCCAAGGCGCTCGACGCCGCGGTGGCGGAGCTGGCGGCCGTCACCGGCCAGCGCCCGGTGGTGACGCGCGCCAAGAAGGCGATCGCGAATTTCAATCTGCGCGCGGGCGTGCCGATCGGTTGCGCGGTGACGCTGCGCGGCGCGCGGATGTACGAGTTTCTCGACCGCTTCATTACGGTGGCGGTACCGCGGATGCGCGATTTCCGCGGGCTGCCGACAAAGAGTTTCGACGGGCGCGGCAACTACACGCTCGGTATCAAGGAGCAGATGGTGTTTCCCGAGATCGACTACGACAAGGTGGAGCAGATCCACGGCATGGACATCACGTTCGTCACCGACGCCGGCCGCGACGATACGGCTATGGCGCTGCTGCGCGAGCTGGGGATGCCGTTCCGCGGAGAATCCCCGGTCGCCGTCGGCTAAGAAGAGAGGACAGGATGGCCAAGAAGGCTTGGATCGAGCGCGTCAAGCGCACACCGAAATTCAAGGTACGCGCCTACCAGCGCTGCCAGCGGTGCGGCCGCAGCCGGGCCACGCTCCGCAAGTTCGGACTGTGCCGCATTTGTTTCCGGGAGCTGGCGCTGCGGGGAGAAATCCCCGGCGTCCGCAAAGCCAGCTGGTAAGGGGCGGGAGGCCTGATGAACGTGACTGATCCCGTCGCCGATATGCTCACCCGGGTGCGCAACGCCTGTACGGCGGGGCACCGCCGGGTGGACATGCCGGTGTCGAAGCTGAAGGTGGAGATCGCCAGGATCCTGCGCGACAATCATTACATTCAGGAGTACCAGGTCCTGGATGATGGGCGCTTCGGTCTGCTGCGTCTCAAGCTCAAATACCACAACGACACGCCCGTGATTCGCGAGCTTCAGCGCGTATCCGCCCCGGGGCTGCGCCGCTACGTCAAGGCGCGCGAGATCCCGCGGGTGAAAAACGGCCTGGGGATGGCCATCCTCAGTACGCCCCGCGGCGTGATGTCGGACCGCGACGCTCGCAGCGCCCGCCTCGGCGGCGAGCTGCTCGCGGTCGTCTGGTAAGGAGGGACCATGTCGCGTATCGGCAAACGTCCCGTGCCGCTCCCCAAGGGAGTCACCGCGTCGATCGACGGCCGCACCGTCACGGTGAAGGGACCGAAGGGCGAGATCAGCCGGACCGTCCACCCCGAGCTGACCGTCGCGCTCGAGGAGCAGGCCGTGGCGGTGAAGCGTCCGTCCGACGAGCCGCGCCACAAGGCGCTGCACGGGCTCACGCGCACCCTCGTCGCCAACATGGTCGAGGGCGTCACCAAGGGGTTTTCAAAATCGCTCGAGATCCAGGGCGTCGGCTACAAGGCCGAAGTCAAGCCGTTCGGCGTGCAGCTGGTGGTGGGGTACTCGCACCCGGTGCCGTATCACGCGCCGCAGGGGATCAAGATCTCGGTCGACGGCAATACACAGGTGAAGGTCGAAGGCGTCGACAAGGAGCTGGTGGGCCAGGTGGCGGCCGAGCTGCGGAGCGTTCGTCCGCCCGAGCCCTACAAGGGAAAGGGGATCCGCTACGTGGGCGAGCAGGTCCGGCGCAAGGCCGGCAAGACCGCCCAGGCGGCCAAGTAACCGATGCGTGCGATTCGCAAGATCAAGACGCAGGCCGACCGCCG
>DASSIL010000187.1:0-3191 GCA_035691925.1 Gemmatimonadales bacterium | reverse complement strand
GCCAGGAGCCGGGTCGCGAACACGCGTTCGTAGCCTAAGGCCAGAAACCAGGGCCACTCCGCGCCGAGCCTGATGAGACTGGGCAGGAACAGCACGAGGAGGGCAACTGCGATGATGAACGTGAGCAGGCGGCCACGGCGCCGCGGGGGAGGTCTCACACGAATCGCCGTCGGACGAGCAGTCATGCCACTAACCTAACCCTAAGGCATGCGTAACGAGTGTGTGGAGATTGTAGAGCCCCATTCTCAGATCCTTCATGCGGGCACCGCCATACTGCTCGGCGGACCGGCGGCGTCGCCGGCATGCAAGACTCGCACTACCTGGAGGATCCAATGAAAGGGTTTGTCGCAGATATCGAAGACCGGACCGAGGAAAACAATGATTTCCGGCGGGTGCTCTATACGGGCCCCCACATGCAGCTGGTGCTGATGTCCCTCGAACCCGGCGAGGAGATCGGTGCGGAGGTCCATGAGGGCACGGACCAGTTCTTCCGGGTGGAGAAGGGAAAGGGCGAGGTTTCGATCGACGGCCTCACCACCCGCATCGAGAGTGACATGGCGATCGTCGTTCCCGCCGGGGCGCGACACAACATCAGGAACATCGGCAACAAACCGCTGAAGCTGTATACGCTGTACGCGCCGCCGGAGCACGCGGACGGCACGGTGCGGCACACCAAAGCGGATGCGGAGCGGTTAGAGGAGCACTTCGCGGGCAAGACGACCGAGTAGGGCGTTACCCCGCGCGGCCGCGGGCGTGCTGCGCGATCAGTTGCTCCAGGTTTTGCCAGATCTCGGGCCGGATGTTGTCCACCAGCTCTTCGTTCTTCTCGCCCAGCATCATGGCGATCGCGCTCGTGTCGAGGCCCGCGATGCGGCACTCCTCGATCACGCTGGTGAAGTGAATCCGGGCCTCCCGGATCATCGGACCGAACAGTCTCGCCCCGGCGCCGCGCACTCCCAGCGCCAGGGCGAGCAGATACAGATCGCGGGCGCCGTCAAGACGGTCCGCAAGGTATTCCCGCGCTGCGTGTGTCCGGTCAGGCGCGTGCGGGCGCACTGGGTCGCCGTGATAGTGCTCGACCCGAGCCAACGGGTTCGGGCCCTTCTTGTAGATCTTCTTGGTGCCACGATGGTCCCTGCTCTTGCCCTTGTCGCGAGCCATTGCCGTCCCCCGTTTTCATTGGAACACGCGTGCCTACCCGCAATCAAGGCCAGCCGTCCGCCTCACGCAAGCCTGCGACGCTGACAAACTGAGTGGCCGAGGGGTTATCATTCGATTCGACACCTGGACCGGAGCGAAGGGCTATCGCGGAAGAACCACGTCTCACGACGAGAACGCCCCTGTTCGCCCGCTTCGGGCGTCGCCGCCGCCGCAAGGTCGAAGCGCCCCTCCGCGCCGAGCTCCTCAGCATCGAGCGATTGGAGGAACGGGCCAAGGCCCTCGCCGCTAGTTTCACGCTCGCCCGCAAGCCGCGCCGCAAATCCCGCCAGTTCTTCGCGCGTCTCGATGACAACGCCCGCGTGCTGCGCGAGGCCTATCGCACCTGCTCCGACGACGTCCACCGCGGCGCGTTCGTCCCCCCGGCGGCGGAATGGCTGCTCGACAACTTCCACATCATCGAAAGCGTGATCCGGGAGACGCTGCACGACCTACCGCGCCAGTACTACCTGCAGCTGCCCAAGCTCGCCTCCCGGGAGATGGCCGGGATCGCCCGGGTCTACGCCATGGCGCTCGAGCTGATCCGCCACACCGACGGCCGCCTCGAACGACAACAGCTCGTGCGCTTCGTCGCCGCCTACCAGACGGTGGCCCCCCTGACCATCGGCGAGCTCTGGGCCTGGCCCACCATGCTCAAACTCGCCCTCATCGAGAGTATGCGGCGGCTGGCGGACGAGATGCTCGAGGGCCGTGAGGCGCGGCTCGGCGCGGACGGCTACCTCGCCCAGATCGGCGGCTCCGACGAGCCGGTGCGCCTGGCGCCTCTCCCCGCGGTGTTGGAGACGGCCTACGTCGTGCGGCTGCTGCAGCAGATGCGCGAGTATGGTCCCCTCGTCTCCCCGGTTCGCGCTGCCGTCGAGGAACGCCTCGCCGCGCAAGGCATGACGCCCGAGGATGCGATCCGGACGGAGTACCAGACCCAGGCGGCGGCGCAGGTCTCCTTCGGCAACGGCATCACCAGCCTGCGGCTGTGCGCGACGCTGGACTGGACGCAGTACTTCGAGAGCACGAGCCTCATCGAGCAGGTGCTGCAGCGCGACCCCGCCGGTGTCTACGGGAGAATGGATTTTCAGAGCCGGGACCGCTACCGCCAGGCGGTGGAGGAGCTGGCTGAGGCCACCGGAGAGGCCCAGCTCCGCGTGGCGCTGCGCAGCGTAGAGAGCGCCCGCCAGGCTGCCGAGCAGAAATCGGCCAACGACACCGCCGCCCACGTGGGCTATCACCTGATCGGGCACGGCCGCCTCGACCTCGAGACCGACGTCGAGTACCGCCCGCGACTCGCCCAACGCGCACGGCGCCTCCTGTTCGCGCACGCGACCAGCTTCTACCTGGGCTCGATCGGACTCCTTACCGGTGGCCTGCTGGCGCTGGCCGTTGCCTACCTCCGGGCGAACGATGCTCCCCTGTGGGTCCAGGCCGGGACCGCCGCGCTCCTGCTGTTGCCCGCCAGCGAGTTCGCCATCGCTTTCGTCCAGCGCCTGGCCGCGCACCTCATCGCGCCGCAGCGCCTGCCCCGCCTCGACTTCCAGGCCGGCGTTCCCGAAGACGCGCGCACCATGGTGGTCGTGCCCACCCTGCTCACCAGCGTGGCCGGCGTAGCCGAGCTACTGCAGCACGTCGAGGTGCTGGCGCTCGGCAACGTGGACCCCCGCATCCACTTCGCCATCCTGGGCGACTTCGCCGACGCCCCGACGGCCGAGCTGCCGTCCGACGAGGAGATCCTGAGCGCCGCCCGGGCCGGCATCGACGACTTGAACGCCCGTCACGGACACAATGGCAGCGGCCGGTTCCATCTGTTCCATCGGATGCGGCAGTGGAATCCCGGTGAGGGTTCGTGGATCGGCTGGGAGCGCAAGCGCGGCAAGCTCGAGGAGTTCAACCGCCTGCTGCGCGGCGCCACCGACACGAGCTACCGCCTCCACGTGGGGGACCCGGAGGTGCTGCCCAGCATCCGCTACTGCATCACCCTGGAC
>DASSIL010000186.1:0-10141 GCA_035691925.1 Gemmatimonadales bacterium | reverse complement strand
GTGGCGGTGGACTGGGACCACGACGGCGACCTCGACCTCATCGTCGTCGGATCGGACGGCAGGCCGCACCTGTTGCTCAACGACGGGGGCAACGCGAATCAGTACGTGCAGGTGCAGCTCGCCGCGCTGCGGACCGGGAGCGGGAAGAACAACGATTTCGGCATCGGCTCGACGCTCGAGCTGCGGGCCGGACCGCTCTACCAGACGCGGGTCGTCACCGGCCGGGTGACGCATTTCGGTCTGGGGCAGCGCCTCAAGGCCGACGTGTTACGCGTGCACTGGCCCAACGGCGTGTCGCAGACGGTCTATTATCCGGGGACCGACGAGGACGTGCTGGAGCAGCAGATCCTCAAGGGATCGTGTCCCTATCTCTACGCCTGGGATGGCCGCCGGTTCAGCTTCGTGACCGACGTAATGTGGCGCAGCGCGCTGGGCATGCCGCTCGGCATCATGGCGGGCGGGCACGGCATCGCCTCGGCGCCGCCATTCGCCTCGCGCGAATTCATGCGCATCCCCGGCCGGGCACTGGTCCCGAAAGATGGACGCTACGTCCTGCAGATCACTGAAGAGCTGTGGGAGACGGGATACCTCGATCACGTGAAGCTGCTCGCGGTCGATCACCCCGATTCGATGAACGTCTACCTCGACGAAGGGTTCGTGCCGCCCACCGCGGGGCCGGCGACGCTCGAGCTGTATCCGGTGGCGCACCCGCGGGCGCCGGTCGCCGCGACCGACGAGCACGGCACCGATTGGCGCGAGGCGCTTGCGGCGCGCGATGATCGCTATGTCGCTCCGCTCGAGCCCACCCGCTACCAGGGAATTGCCACACTGCACGACCTCGTCCTCGACTTCGGGGACCTGCGCCGTATGGACAGCGTGTATCTGTTCCTCACCGGTTGGATCTTCCCGACGGATGCGAGCATCAACCTGTCGCTGGCTCACGGGACGGGGCCGGGGGTGATCTTCCCCTATCTCGAGGTCAAGGATCGCGCTGGGGCGTGGCGGCGCGTCGCCGACGTCAGCTTCCCGTCCGGGAAGAGCAAGACGGTGATCGTGAATCTCACCGGCAAATTCCCGAGCTCGGACAGCCGGGTTCGGATCTGGACGAACATGGAGATCTACTGGGACCAGGCGTTCGTGGCGGCACGCGGCCCGGTGACCTCCACGAGAGTCATCTCGCTCGACCCCATCGCCGCCGATCTCCATTACCGCGGCTACTCGACCCAGTACCGCAGAGGCGGTCGCTATGGTCCGCAGTGGCCGGACTACGCCAGGGTGACGCGGGAGTCGCCATGGGAGCCGATCGTCGGCGATTACACGCGGTACGGAGACGTTCTGTCGCTGCTGCAGGACTCTGACGATCGCTATGCGGTGATCGCTCCGGGGGACGAAACGACGTTGCAATTCGAAGCCGGTGGCCTGGCACCGCCCCCGCCCGGCTGGACCCGGGATTTCGTGCTGTATACCGACGCCTGGCTCAAGGACTCGGATCGCAATACCGCTGCCGGGGGGACGGTAGGACCGCTGCCGTTCCATGCCATGTCGCGCTACCCCTACGGTCCGGATGAAGCCTACCCGGCCGACCCGCTGCACCGGCGCTACATCGAGGAGTACAACACCCGGCACGTGGGCCGGGAGCGGTCTCCGGCGACGCCTTAAGGAAACTCCGCAGATCACGCGCCCAAAAAAGCGGTCCGGTGCCTCCACCCCAGGCTCCGGGCCACCACGGGCTCTTGCGGAGTCCGAATCCGACACGTATTTCAGTACTTCGCTTCACAAACTTTGTCGGGGGCAGTCCTCCTTGTAGGGGGCAGGCGTATGGCACGAGGCCGTCACCTCCATGCCGCGCTCGATGGTGGTGTGCTACGCACCACCACCCTAGTCGTTTTTTGTGTTTTGGGTTTTTCTTCAGCCGCACCCGCGCAGACTCCCGCCGCAGCCACGCTGATCATTCGCACCGACGACGCCGGCATGAGTCACAGCGTCAACATGGCGTTGCAGCGCTTGATCCAGACCGGTTTGCCGTTATCGGTCTCCGTGATGGTCCCCACGCCGTGGTACCTGGAGACCGTCGGCATCCTGAAGCAGCACCCTGAAGTGGCTGTCGGTATTCATCTGACATTGAACTCGGAGTGGCGGAACTACCGCTGGGGGCCGGTTGCGGGGCGCGAGGCGGTCCCCACCCTGTGTGACTCGAACGGTTACTTCTTTCCATCCGCCGAGGCACTGCACGACAACCACCCCGACCTCGCGCAGGTCGAGAAGGAGCTGCGCGCGCAGATCGACCGCGCCGTGCATTCGGGTTTGAAGATCGATTACGTCGACTATCACATGGGGACGGCGGTCGAGTACCCCGAGTTCCGCGAGATCGTGGAGCGACTCGCGCATGAATACTCGTTGGGCATGATGGGCTACTTCGGAGATTCGACGGACGCGCCGCAATACCGTGCCGCCCCGGCGAACAAGGGCGACAGTCTGGTGGCGTTGGTGAATCACCTGCGTTCCGGTGTGACGGTGCTCGTCACGCACGTGGGGATCGACGATGCGGAGCTCGGGGCGTTGATCGACATGAATACCGCCGAGCCGCTCGCCGACATGAGCAAGAATCGCCAGGGCGAGCTCGATGCCCTCACCTCCCCGCGCTTCGCCCAAGTCCTCAAAGACCGCCATATCCATCTCATCACGTATCGTGAGTTGATCGGGAAGCAAGGCCTGCAATCGATGAAAAGACCCCCACAATGATTCACGACCGGAGGGTTGCTATGGAGAACAAGCACCTAGGTAAGCGCGTATTTCGTGCCGTGGGGATGTGTGCGCTGTTGGTCCTGGCGCTGTGCAGAACTGCCGCCGCGCAGGATGTCACGGTCTCAGGGACCGTGTCGTCGGCGAGTGGTCAGCACCTCCAGGGCGTGACCGTGCGCATTCGCGGCACGAATACCAGCACCACGACCGACGTCGAGGGCAAGTATACGATCACGGCGCCCCCGGACGCGATCCTGGTGTTCAACGTCATCGGGTACCGCGGTGTGGCGCAGACGCTCGGCAGCCGCACGACGGTCGACGTCGCGATGGAGCCCTCGGTAGCGGTGCTGCCCGAAGTGGTGGTGACCGGCTACATGGAAGAGCAGCGCAAGAACGCAACGGGCGCCCTCACGAGCGTGGACGCGCAGAGCATCCAGCGGCAGTCGGGGGCGAGCGCGCTGCAGCGCCTCGACGGTCGCGCCGCCGGCGTCACGATCGACAACGGTGGCTCGCCCGGCTCCCGCACCACCGTGCGGATCCGCGGTATCAGCTCGTTCCAGAACAACGATCCGCTGTACGTGATCGACGGCACGCCGGTGCAGGACACGTACCTCAACTTCCTGAATCCGGACGACATCTCGTCGGTGAACGTGCTGAAGGACGCGTCGGCGGCGTCGATTTACGGCTCGCGCGCGAGCAACGGCGTCGTCATCATCGAGACGAAGCGCGGCCATCCGGGCCGCCGCCGCGTCTCGCTCGACGTGACGAGCGGCGTCGCGTCGCCGGTCAAGGGTTACGACGGGATCCTGATCCAGAATTCGCTGGACTACTTCCAGGTAGTGAAGACTGCCTTTCAGAACGCAGGACAGAAGCCTCCGGCGAACATCTTCGGGGATCCCAACAACCCAACGGTGCCGGCCTTTATTTGGCCGAACAACGGCACGAGCCAGACGACAGACACCCTCAACACCGCCTCGTATTCGTATCCCAACAACCTGATCATGCCGGGGAGCCCGGGGACGAATTGGTGGAAAGCGGTGTTTGGAACCGGCCAGGTGCGCAATGCCAACTTGACGGTGTCTGGGGGCGGGGAGGATAACGCCTACCTCGTGTCCTTCAACTACCTGAACCAGGAAGGCACGGCGGCGTTCAACCGGTTCCAGCGCGGCGGCGTGCGGATCAATACGACGTTCAACATGAACCGTGTGAGCGTCGGTGAGAACCTCTCGATCACGCGCGAGCAGGGCTACGGCGGGCTCGACGACAACGGACTCGGCGAAGACAACATCATCGGTAAGAACATCTTCCAGCAGCCCGTCGTCCCGGTCTTCGACATCGCAGGGTATTTCGCCTCCGGCAAGGCGGTGGGTCTGTCCAACCTGACGAACCCACTCAAGATCGCGACCGTCGGCCGCAATAACATCAACACTAACGACCGTGTATTCGGCAACGTCTTCGGGAGCCTCGATGCGAGCCACGGGTTCTCGCTGAAGACACGTTTCGGGTTCAATCTCGACCAGAACAACTTCCACGGCTTCACCGCGACCACACCGGAGAACTCCGAGGTCACGGCGGTCAACGGGATCAACGAGAACTACGATCTGTTCACCGAGTGGACGTGGAGCAACACGCTGAATTACGTGAGGTCAATGGACAAGCACAACCTCAATGTGCTGCTGGGGCAGGAAGCAACGAAGAACGTGAACCGGTTCGAGGCGGGCAGTTGTGCGGGCCTGCTCAGCACCGACGTGAGCGAACGGTTCATTCAGGATGCCTTGTGCGACCCCACCACCAAGAACGTCTCGAGCGCCGGCAGCGTCGCTGCGTTGTTGTCGTACTTTGGGAAGGCCGACTACAACTACGGCGAGCGCTACTTCGTGAGCGCCACGGTCCGTCGTGACGGGTCGTCGCGGCTCGGGCCGACGCATCGCTGGGGGACGTTCCCGGCGATCGGGCTCGGCTGGCGCGTATCGAACGAGTCGTTCTTCCCCCAGAACGCCTTTATCAGCAGCGCGATGCTGCGCTTCGGCTTCGGCATCACCGGCAACCAGCAGATCCCGTCGGACCGCATCGTCAGCCAGCTGGGTGGCGACCGCGGCGACACGTTCTACGACATCGGCGGCGGATCAAAAACGCAGATTACGCCGGGCTTCAAGTTCACAGCGACCGGGAACGCGAACCTGAAGTGGGAGGAGAACCGCTCGGTCAATGTCGGCGCTGACATCGAGTTCAATCAGGGCAAGGGGTCATTTTCGGTCGACGTTTACACGCGGAATTCGAACAACCTGCTGTTCAACCCCGCCACGCCGGCAACGGGCGGGAGCGCCGCGCCGCCGATCGTCAACATCGGCAAGATGACGAACAAAGGCTTCGACCTGTCGCTCGGCTACAAGGGCGTCATCGGCGGGTCGACGTTCTGGAGCGCGACGGTCAACGGTGCGCATTACAAGAACAAGATCGTCCAGATCGACGGCATCTCGCAGTTCTTCTTCCCGGCGAACATCATCCGGGATCAGAACCCGGTGATCAACATGGTGGGCCAGCCGATCGGGGCATTCTATGGGTTGGTGGCGGACGGCTACTACCGTGACTCGCTCGACGCGGCGCCCTACTGGGACGACGGCGCCCGCCCGGGCCGGATCAAGTTCAAGGATTTGAACGGCGACGGCCACATCACCTCGGCCGACCGCGCGATCATCGGCAGCCCGCACCCGTCCTTCACGGGCGGTCTGGATCTCGGGCTGCGCCACGGCAACTGGGACCTGAGCGCCACGATCTTCGGGACGGTGGGCAACAAGATCTTCAACGAGGAGAAGTACTGGTACGTATTCCGGTACTTCGACACCAACGTCCGCAATGACCTGCTGTCCAATGCTGTGGTCCTGGATGGGCCGTGCAACGACGTAGCCCCAAAGGGGGGAGTCGCCACGTGCCCCGGAAAGGTGACGAACCCGGGCGCCAAATACCCCAGATTGGACTCCCAGGATGCGTTCAGCCGTCAGTTCTCGAGCTACTGGGTGGAGAACGGGGCGTACCTGCGGCTGCGCAACATCCAGCTCGGCTACAACCTGCCGACGGCGCTGGTCCGCTGGATCCCGGCCGCTCGCATCTATCTGCAGGCGGAGAATCTGTTCACGATCACGGGATACTCGGGGCTCGATCCGTCGCTGCCGGCGGCGGACGTGACCGGCGCAGCCGGTGACACGCGCGACCAATATCGCGGGATCGACCAGGGGTCGTATCCCTCGAACCGGATCATCACGATCGGAATCTCGACCTCGTTCTAGGCGACTCGTCTTACACACTTGAGGGACGACAGACGATGAACACGCGCAAATTGAACAAGCTGCTGCTCGGGACGGCGATCGTGACTCTGGCGATCGGCGTCACCTACGCTTGCAAGGATTTTCTGAACACCACGCCTCAGGGGGTGCTCGGCGTCGACGCGCTGTCGACGAAGGACGGCGTCGAAGGCCTGCTGATTGCGGCCTACCGCTCACTCGATTGCAGCTCGAGCTCGGTGGGGTCCTGGGGCTGCGCCGCCAGCAACTGGGTGTGGGGCAGTGTCACGGCCGGTGATGCCCATAAAGGGTCGAACCTGGGTGATCAGGCGCCCATCTTCGAAATCGAGACCTACCTCTGGTCGGCCGGCGATGTGCAGGACTACCTCAACCAGAAGTGGAGCCAGGCCTACGACGGCGTGGCGCGCGCCAACGCGACCCTCCGCCTGATGGAGCATGTCCGCTCCGTGAAGCCGGGTGAGATCGACGACGCGACGGCGGCCGCCATTCGGGGAGAGTGCTACTTCCTCCGGGCGCACTATCACTTCGAGGCGTACCGGCTGTGGCAGAACATCCCGTACTACTTCCAGAACGACACCGCGGATCTCAAGAAGACGAATGTCGGCGTCGACGTCATCGGCTTCATCGTGAAAGACCTGGACAGCGCCCAGGCGCTCCTCGCCGCCACGCCGCGCAACGGCGATGTCGGTCGGGCGACCAAGTGGACCGCCGAGGCATATCGGGGACGCGTATATGCGTATGCCGCGGCGAACAACGCCGTGTACTGGGACTCGGCCAAGGCCGTGCTCGATTCGGTGGTCACGAGTGGGCCGTATGGCCTGGAAACCAGCTTCGATCACGTGTGGACGGCCTTTACCAATCTCCAGAACGGCCCCGAGACGATCCTCGCGTTCCAGGCGTCGGTGCGGGACGGAGAACCCTCGGGGTGGAACTCGAACTGGGGCGAGCGCCTGAACTTCCCGCACTCGGGCAGCCACTTCGGCTGCTGCGGCTTCCACCAGCCGTCGTTCAACCTGGTCGATTTCTTCCAGGTGGACGCGAACGGCCTGCCGCTGGCGCTTTCGGACCCGAACTGGGCTAGCCCGACGCCCACGCCCCAGGCGCAGATTCCGGTGTCCGACACAGGTAACATCTGGAAGGGTTTGAATTTCGTGGGCGGCATCGCCATGCGGCCCGTCGATCCCCGGGTCGACTGGACGGTAGGCCGGGACCGGACCCCGTATAAGGATTGGGGACTCCACAACCGCTCCTGGATCCGCGACGCCGCGTACAGCGGTCCGTACAGTCCCAAGAAGAACGTCCAGGAAAACGCCGCCAACGGCGAGGATAACGTCGGCTGGCAGGCGACACAGACGAACGATGTGAACATTCACATCTACCGCTACGCCGACCTGTTGCTGCTCCTGGCCGAGGCCGACGTCGCAACCGGCAACCTCGAAGCCGCCAGAGGTTTCGTCAACCAGATCCGCGCCAGGGCGGGTCAAATCGCACAGGGATGTGGGTTCCCGTCGGACTCGGCATCCGCCGCCGGTGAGGCGGCCGCGTATCCCAGTTGCGTCGGCGTGACGGGTTTTACGCTTCCACTGGTACAGAACGCAACACTCGACTCCGTGACAACGCCCTGGGCGATATATCGCATCGGGCTGTATCCCGGGCCGTGGACCGACGCGGCAACCGCGTTAACGGCGGTGAAGTATGAACGCCGGCTTGAGTTGGCGATGGAGGGCCAGCACTTCTTCGACCTCCGCCGCTGGGGTGATGCGGACACGGTGATCGCGAACTACCTGGCGGTGGAGAAGAACCGGATTCCGTACTTGTCGGGTCCCACGTTCCAGGCGCGGAATCACCTGTATCCGATTCCGGCGATTCAGATCGAGCTGAGCAAGACCGGGAGTACGGATAACCTGGTGCAGAATCCGGGTTGGTAGCCGAAAGCTGACGTAGCCTGACGGCGTTATCGGTCATCGGTTGTCGGTAGGTCTCTACCGACGACTGATGGCCGATAGCGCTTTTATCGCCTCACGATCGCGAAGGCCTGCAACGAATCGCCGTTGTTCGCTACGAGCACGGCATTCCCTGCAGGCGTTTTCACGAGCGCGATCCCGGTGACATGCCCCGGCGCCAGGAACCCGCTCGCGACCGGCGGGACGGGAGTGAAGTGGCCCGTGCCGTCACCCTTCAGCCAGAGGCCGTTGCCGGCGTCGAGCCGCGGCGTATTGGGCTCCATATCCCAGAGATTCCCCGCCACAATCAGATCGAGATTGCCGTCGCCGTCCACGTCGGTAGGAATAATCCCGCGGATCGGGGCGATCTGAGCGAGCTCCGGTAACGGCAACGCGGTGAACGTCCCGTTGCCGTTGTTCTGGAGATACTGACTGGCGAAGGTGTCGGTCTGGTAATGAATCGCCTTCTGCAGCTGCTGAGCCCCAAACAGCTCACCCATGGTAGCAGTCGAAAACTCTGCGTATGTGGGGAAGCGCAGCGCCAGCTGATACATCACGGGTCCATAGCGCGCCAACCCGAACAGCGGGACCTCGGCGCCGCCCTCCTCCTGGGTGAGCACGACGTCGGCCGAGCGGGGACCGGAGAAGTCGCCGGCGTAGACGCCAAAATGGCTCTGGGGCGACGTCACGTAGGTGGCGTTCAACCCGAGGTTGCCCGCGACGATGTCGGGGCGGCCATCGTGGTTGAAGTCCCCAACCGCGAGGCTGTACCACCACCCGCGGGTTGGCGGCAGCCCCATTGAGGCGGTGACTTTGCGCAGCCGGGTGCCGTCGTTGTGCCAGAGCTCGATCGGCATCCACTCGCCGGCGGTGACGAGATCGAGCTTGCCGTCGCCGTCGAAATCGACCCACATCGCGGCGGTGATCATGCCGCCCGGGTTGAGCAATTCCGGCGCCCACTGCGCCGTGACGTCGACGAACCGGCCGCCCTCGTTGCGCAACAGATAACTGCGCGTTGGCGCTGGATAGTTCCTCGGTGTCAGTCGCCCGCCGACGAAGAGATCGGACTTGCCGTCCCCCGTGAAATCCCCCGCCGCCACGGCGGCGGTACACGTCTGCATCGTCGGCAGCGCCAGGGTGTCGCGTACAAACCGGCCGGCACCCGTGTTGACATAGAGGCGGCTCTGCAGCTGGCGCGCCACTGGTGACAGCCGGTAGCCGCAGCTCGCCACGAAGAGATCGGGACGGCCGTCTCCGTTGGCATCGAGGAACAGGGCGCCCCAGTCGTCGAACGCCGTATCGGCGGCCCAGGGCTGTCCCCTGGCCGACTCTACGAAGCTGCCGTCCTTCTGCTGCAAGAAGAGCTTCCCCGGGACGCCGTCCCCCCCGCCGATGTAGACATCGCTCAGGGAGTCGCCATTCACGTCGGCGACCGCAAGCGGTGGCCCTTGCCGCGACGGCATGTAGGGGAGCAGCGGCTGGATGTCGTAATCGATCAGGCTGGAGACGTGATGCTCGTATTTCGGTCTCCTGCGGGGGTCCATCGGCTGAAACAGGTGTTGGGTGTTAGGTGTTAGGTGTTGGAACACACACCCTGGCACCTCACACCTGGCACCTGACACCGCCTTTCGTTGCTCAACCGTTACCGTCCTGTCGGCAGCAAGGTCCGTCAGTACCTGAGACCGCCCATCCGGCCAGATCACTTGCAGCGTGTCGACGCGATTGGCGTGCCCCAGGCCGAAATGCGCACGGTCGTCCATCGTGGACATGTAGCCCCTGTAGGGGCTGTGGTAGATGTATTGGCGCTGCCCGCCGGCCGAGAGGATCAGCGTCGCGCCGATGCCGCTGCGGTTCGAACCATCTCCCTGGAGCTGCACGGCGAGGTAGTGGTGGGCGCTGTCGCTGGGCGCGACGTTCTTGTAGATGAAAGCTGGATCGTCGATGTTGTTGACGACGAGGTCGAGCTTGCCGTCGTTGTCGAGATCGACGTAGGCAGCTCCATACGAGAAGCTGGGCTGGTCCATCCCCCACGCCTTGGTCTCGTCGGAAAACGTCAGGTCGCCGTTGTTGCGGAACATGTAGTTCGGCAGGCGGTAGCTGCGCAGCTGCTTGAGCAGCTCCACACCGCGCTCGTGCCCGACCTGAGGATCGAGA
>DASSIL010000185.1:0-63069 GCA_035691925.1 Gemmatimonadales bacterium | reverse complement strand
CTCGCGATCCTGCTCGTGCTCTTCGTGATTCTCGTGAACACGTCACGTCACCGGCCCTGGCTCGAATCCTTTTTGTTCGCCGTGGCGCTCGCGGTGGGGCTCACTCCCGAGCTCTTGCCGATGATCGTTTCCGTCACGCTCTCCCGAGGGGCGTTGCGGATGGCGGCGAAGCAAGTCGTCGTGAAACGGCTCGCCGCGATTCACGACCTGGGCAGCATGGACGTCCTCTGCACCGACAAGACCGGTACGCTCACGGAAGCGCGGATCCGGCTCGAGCGCCACCTCGACCCGCGTGGGCGCGACAGTGCCCGGTTGCTCGAGCTGGCCTTCTTGAACAGTCACTTCCAATCCGGGCTCAGAAGCCCGCTCGACGACGCCGTCCTCCGGCACCAGGAGGTGGACATCCGGGGGTGGGAGAAGATCGACGAGCTGCCGTTCGACTTTGCGAGGCGTCGCGTGTCGGTGACGGTTGGGCGGGCCAAAGAGCGGATCGTGGTCGTCAAAGGGGCGCTCGAGGACGTGCTGCGCTGTTCGACTCGCTTCGAATGGGATGGGTCGGAAGACCTGCGCCCGCTGGACGATGCTGCGCGCCGAGACATGATCACGCGGTTCGAGGCCCTCGGGAAAGAGGGATTCCGCGTTCTGGGGATTGCGTGGAAGACCGCGCCGCCGGGCGACCATCGGCTCGCCGCGGGCGACGAGTCCGAGCTCGTGTTCGCCGGGTTCGCGGCGTTCGAGGATCCGCCCAAGCCCAGTGCCGCGCCGGCGCTCAAGGCGCTGGCGGCGCGCGGCGTCGCCGTGAAGATCCTCACCGGCGACAACGAGATCGTGACCCAGCAGGTATGCCGCGAGCTGGGCCTCGAGCCCGGCCGCATACTCACCGGCACTCAGCTCGAGCACATGGGCGACCAGGCGCTGGAGGCGCGCGCCGGGAAGGTCACCCTGTTCTGTCGCGTCACGCCGCCCCAGAAGAACCGGGTCATCCTCGCGCTCAAGCGACGGGGCCACGTCGTCGGCTATCTCGGCGACGGGATCAACGACGCGCCATCCCTGCATTCGGCGGACGTGAGTATCTCGGTCGACAGCGGCGTGGACGTCGCGAAGGAGGCGGCCGACCTGATTCTGATGGAGCGCGACCTCGGCGTCTTACATGACGGCGTGGTCGAAGGCAGGCGGACGTTCGCCAACATCATGAAGTACATCATGATGGGAACGAGCTCCAATTTCGGGAATATGGTCAGCATGGCGGGCGCGGCGCTCGTGCTGCCGTTCCTCCCGATGTTGCCGACTCAGGTATTACTGAACAACCTGTTGTACGACGTCTCGGAGATTCCGATTCCGATGGACACAGTGGACGACGCGTATGTCGAGCGTCCCCACCGCTGGGACATGACGTTCATTCGCAATTTCATGCTGGCCGTCGGCCCGGTCAGCTCGGTGTTCGACTTTCTCACTTTCTACGTGTTGTTGCACCTCTTCCGGGCCGATGAGACGCTGTTTCATACCGGGTGGTTCATCGAATCGCTCGCCACGCAGGTGCTCGTGATCTTCGTGATCCGGACCCGGGGCAACCCGTGGCGCAGCCGTCCCAGCCGCCTGTTGACGCTGACGTCGCTCGGCGTCGTGGCCGGCGCCATCGCCCTGCCGTTCACTCCGCTCGGGGGGCGCCTGGGGTTCGCCGAGCCACCTCCTGCCTTCTTTTTCGTTCTCGCCGGCATGGTGGCGCTCTACGTCTCGGGTGTGGAGCTCGTGAAACGCTGGTTCTATCTGCATTCAACGTGGCTTCATACGGCCCCCCGGTAGATTGCCTGTACGGGGAGTGGTGTATGTGGTCGCCGGGCGAAGGAGGTTGCCATGCAATTGCCGCTGCAAATCGCCGTACGGGGCGTCGAGCTGGAGGGCTGGACCGACGAGCTGATCCGGAAGTACACGGACAAGCTCGAGCGTTATCACGACCGCGTCACCGCTATTCGTGTGATGGTCGAGGTCCCCCAGCGGCAGATGGGAGAGCCGATCATGTACAACGTGCGGTTCGATATCACCGTCCCCGGTGGGGAGCTGGTGGTCAAGCAGGCACACGCCGAGCTGCACACCGCGATACAGCGGGCCTTCGAAGCGGCGCGGCGCCGCCTGCAGGACTACGTCCGCCGCCAGCGCGGTGACGTAAAGGCGCACGCGGAATAGGAGGATTTCATATGCCGACGTTCATCATGCTGACGCGGGTCTCACCGGAGACGCTGCGCTCGCCACGGGGAGTAGAAGTCCTCGAGCGCGTGGCGATGACCGCCGTGCGGGCGGAATGCCCCGGCGTCGAGTGGCTCGAGAGCTACGCCGTCCTCGGGCCGTACGACTACCTGGACATCTTCACCGCCCCGGATATCGAAACGGCGACGAAGGTCGCCACCCTGGTGCGTATCGCGGGTCACGCCCGGACGGAAGTGTGGCCGGCCACGGAGTGGACGCGCTTCAAGGAGATGGTGCGCGAGCTGCCGGAGATCGGCACGGTGGTCAGCGTCTCCGGCTGACGGCGAACGCGTAGGATTTCCCCTACACACGAGCGCGAGGAAGTTCAAGAAGTTCTCACGCTCGTTTCAGTCCCTCGGCCCCAGCATTCTTCGTCACAATTGCATACGCGAGTCAAAGGAGATCGCCGGGCACGGATCGTCGCCTGCGCCCCTCGATTCCCGATCGCCACACCCGAGGGGTGATCCATGAACAAAATCGTCGTTCTCGCGAGCGCTGCGGTGCTCGCGGGGGGCTGCGCGGACCGCGGGATCGTGGACAATTCCCCGATCCAGACGGACGGCGTGAACGCCGCCGCCGTCGCGTCTCCGGGGGCGCCCGGTCTCACCGTGATGACGTGGAACGTGTACTACGGCACCGATCCCAACATCGTACTGCAGGCGCAGACGTTCGAAGAACTCGCCTATTATGCCGGTCAGGCGTGGGGGCTTGCCCAGTTCACCAACTTCCCGGAGCGTGCGGGAGCGTTGGCGCGGGCCATCGCCCTCCAAAGGCCACACCTGGTAGGAGTACAGGAAGCCGCACTGTGGCGCACCGGAGACTTCCTCTCGCCGCCGGCGGAGAACGTTGCCTTCGACTTCCTCGAGCTGCTCACGGATTCGCTGCATGCCCGGGGTCTGGATTACGTCGTCGCTGCGGTCGACCAAACGACGGATATCGAAGTTCCGGCGATTGATCCGAACACCGGCCTCCCGCTGGACGTTCGTCTCACGGATCGGGACGCGGTTCTGGCGCGTGCCGACGTCCCGTTCGCCGAGGCGGCGAGCGCAGCATACAACACGGACTTCCCCGTGCCCGTCCTCGGCATGACGATCGCTATCAAGGAAGGGTGGAGCTCCGTCGTAGCGACGGTTGGTGGCCGGGACTATCGCTTCGTCTCCACACATCTCGAGGTCCAACAGGCGCTCCCAGTGCAGGCGGGCCAGGCTCACGAGCTGATCACGTTGCTCAGCGGCGAGACGCGGCCGACGATCGTCGTTGGTGACTTCAACTCGGACGTCTTCGGCGCAGATCCGTCGGCGGCGGGGGTGTCGTACGACTCGATGACCGCGGCGGGATTCACCGACAGGTGGTTGCGTCCCGGCGGGTCGCCGCCCGGGCTGACTTGTTGTCAGAACGACAGCGTCTCAAACCGGCTATCGCTCTTCAATCAACGGGTGGATTTTATCTTTACCCGGCACATGCCTACCGCGATGCAAGCCGGCACGCTCGCTACGGCGTGGGGGATCGCCGGCGATCAGCGCGGCGATCGGACGCCGTCCGGGCTATGGCCCTCGGACCACGGCGGAGTGGTGGCGACGTTCCTGACGCCGCCGGTCGGGCCCCGCGGTAACGTCGTAACCGAATGACCATCAGTCGGGCGGTCGCTGAACGGCCGCCCGCTGCATCCGGAAAACGGAAGCCAATTCCTCGAGGGCGTGCATGAGAGCACCGGGGGTCGGGTGGTTGGGACTGGCCTTGAGTCTCGCGACCACATCGCAGAGGCTCGATGCCCAGAATACGGCACCGCATTGGGGAGTTGGCGTGGCCGCCGGGCCGGCGTTCCCGGTGGGAGAGTTCAGCGCGACCGACAACCCGGGCTTGAGCGGCCTGGCGTTCTTCTCCTACCGGCTGGATGCCGCGTTCTCACTCGGCCTCGATGTCGGCGCGACCTGGACGCCGCACAAGGGCAGTGGGCATTCGGAGCTGTACGACATCCTGGCGGGCGTCGTCTGGCGCCCGGTGCTGTCGGCGTCCTCGGCGCGGCTGTTTGTTCTGGGAAGCGTGGGTGGGGTCGCGGTGGATATCGACAATCCCGCGAAGGCCCGGCCGGCGTTCTCGGCCGGGGCAGGCGTGACGTTCGGCCGGGGAAATGGACGATTGTTCGTTTTGGCCAGGTATGTCCGGATTATCGGGCTGAACACTCACCTGGCCTACATCCCCATCACGATCGGCTATTCGACTCGCGCTCCGTAAGCTCGTCGCCCTCTCAGCGGATCCAGCGCAGGACCAAGGGCTGCCGCCGTCCCACAGGGGGCGTCTCGCCGCGCGGCCGTCCCACGATGATCGGCGCCACTGCCGTGACGTCGGGCGGGATGCCGAACTCATGCTTCATCTCAAGCGTGCGGAGCGCCGGAATGGCGAACCCGATGCAGCAGGTGCCCAGCCCCATGGCGCAGGCAGCGAGCATCAGGTTCTCGGCCGCCAGCCAGCAATCGGCCTGGACGAACGGTCCCAACGCTCGCGCACAGATGACGATCAGCGTGCTCGCGTCGTAGAAGATGTTGAAGGCGGGATCGGAGAGCTGTGAGGTACCGGGAGCCCTGATCAGGTCCCGGTGCCTCGCCTCCTCCCCCGCGATCACTTTCGCTCGGTCGGAAAGCCGTTTGAGGACGGCCTTGTCCTGAACGACGACGAACGCCCACGGCTCGAGGTGCATCGCTGTGGGCGCCTGAACGGCTGCCTCGAGGAGCGCGCGGATCGTCGGCTCGTCGAGAGTCTCCGCGGTGTACGCGCGCACGGCCCGTCGCTCGTAGATGAGCTCGGGGAACGCGCGCGCGCGATGCGATACGACTGGTGCGGTCATGCCTTGGCCGATTTCTGCTCGATCTTGATCTCCCGGGCCTTTGCGCTCGGCACCTCCGGGAGTGTGACGGTCAGGACGCCCTGGTCGTAGGTCGCCTTGACACCGCTGGCGCTGGGATCGACTTCCTTCGGAAGACTCACGACCCGGAAGATCTCGTTGGAGCACTGCTCAGTGTAGAGCGTCTTCTTGTCCTTCTTCTCTTCGCTGGTCTCGCGCTTGCCGGTGATCGTGAGGCGCCGCGGCTCCAGACTGATCTGGATGTCCTTCTCGGTGAAGCCCGGGATCTCGGCCTTCACGGTGAGCGTGTTGCCGGTCTCGGCGATGTCGAGGTGCAGTGGATGAAACAGCTCGGACTCGGCCTGAAACCAGTTTTCCAGATCATGGCCGAGTTGCCAGCCATTGTTCTCGAAGATCTGGAAGGCCCGGCGCGCGATAGCACCGAACTTCTTGGACATCTCGTCGATCCATTCCTCGGGCCGCATAAGCTGAATGCCCGAGGGGCGCTCGGTGCGCTGTACAGGGGTGGACGATGTCATGGTGGTCTCCTGCAGCACTGCTCGCTGCGATGGATGTGGCGCGTGAGTATACACCTGCCAGTCTCCGGCCTGGTGCGAGCCGATTTCCGCGAACGTCGAAACCGCCTCACGTCGTCGGGGTCGGACCCGCCGCGCGGCGCCGCCGCGCCCGGAAAGCGGCCCGGGCGGCAACGACGATGGCTGCGGTCGTCGACGCGATGGCTGCCACCTTCCCCGTCTTCTTGAGCGCGGCTTTCACGGCGCGGTCATGCTGGCGATGCTCGGCAGCCTTGCCGGCCTTGACCAGGACGGCATCCGTGGCGATCGCAATGCGCTTGGCCGCCTTCTTGACCGTCGTCTTCGTGTCCATACCAACCCTCCTTGCGTCTCGTGAGGCATGCACCAAACGATTCACCACGAAGATCGCCGAGCGGCGTGAGCCGGTTCTGAAAGCAGTGTGAGAAGTGCATCTTCTTCAGACCGGTCTCAGCGTGTCTTCAGGGGCGCGACCCTAGGGTTGACCCATGAGCCAGAACGCTCTGATCCTCGGCGCCGCGGGTCGCGACTTCCACAACTTCAACGTCTACTTCCGCGGCAATCCAGCCTACCACGTAGTCGGCTTTACGGCGGCGCAGATTCCGAACATCGCTGGCCGTCGCTACCCCGCGAGTCTCGCGGGCACCGGTTATCCCTACGGCATTCCGATCCAGGCCGAGAGCGAGCTCGAACAGCTGATCCGTGACCACACGGTGGACGTCGTGGTGTTCAGCTACTCGGATGTGTCGCACGAACACGTGATGCATCTCGCCTCGCGCACGCTCGCGGCGGGAGCGGATTTCCTGTTGCTCGGACCCCGGCACACCATGCTGAAGGCGCGGGTGCCGGTCATCGCCGTCGGTGCCGCGCGCACCGGGGCGGGGAAGAGCCAGACGACGCGGCGGCTCGCCGCCTTGTTGGAAGAACGCGGCCAGCACACCGTGATCGTCCGTCACCCCATGCCCTATGGGGACCTGGAGCGTCAAGCGGTGCAGCGCTTCGCCGAGCTCCCGGATCTCGACCTCCACCAGGTGACGATCGAGGAGCGCGAGGAATACGAGCCGCTCCTGCGAGCCGGTCGCGTGGTGTATGCCGGCGTCGATTACGAGCGCATCCTGCGCGAGGCGGAACACGAAGCGGACGTTCTGCTCTGGGACGGCGGCAACAACGACCTGCCGTTCTTCGTACCCGATCTGCTGGTCGCGGTCGTCGATCCGCACCGCGCCGACCACGCGGCGCACTACCATCCGGGAGAGGCGGTGGTGCGCATGGCTGACGCGATCGTCATCAACAAGGTCGACTCGGCGTCCGCCGCGGAGATCGCGACGGCTCGGCGCGTCGTGGGAGAGCTCAACCCTCGAGCGACGGTAGTCGAGGCGGCGAGTCCGATCTTCGTCGAGGGCGGGGCCGAGCTGCGGCACAAGCGCGTGCTCGTCGTCGAGGATGGCCCCACCGTCACGCATGGCGGGATGCCGTACGGTGCCGGATGGGTGGCAGCACAGCGCTATGGCGTGGCCGCGATCGTCGACCCGCGGCCGTTCGCCGTGGGATCGATCCGTGCAACCTTCGCCGCATACCCCGGCGTGGGTCCGGTGCTGCCCGCGATGGGCTACGGTGCGGAGCAGATCCGGGAGCTCGCCGAGACCATCCGCAAGACGCCGGCCGACATGGTGGTGATCGGCACGCCGATTGATCTCGCCAAGCTCGTCCCCCTCGACAAGCCGAGTGTCCGGGTCCGCTACGAGCTGGAGGAGCTGGGCGAGCCGACGCTGGCAGAGGTCGTAGACCGGTTTGTCGAGTCGATTGCACCGGACGCCGCGGGGGTCCGCGTTCGCGAGGCGTCACCGGCCTGAACTCCGAGCGGAGTCCTCATGACCAGGAAGCCACCCCGCGATCCCTCGGATGCCGCGCGGCCGAAGCCGCGCATTCCTCATCCCGCGCATCCGCACCGACGCCGGGTCCCGCTGCCGTGGCATCAGCCGAAGCCGGTCGAAGACGATCCCGACGCGCCGCGGCGCGTACAGGCGATCCTGGACAGTCCCGGCTACCGCCAGGGCGATCAGGACGTCGACTTCTTGAAGCGCGACGAAACGCGCGGTCTGCGTCTTCAGGTCGACTACTTCAAGCCGGAGCTGCTCCTGGAAGAGCACGGCATCCACGATACGATCGTCGTCGTCGGCAGCACGCGCATCCTGGAGCCCGCTGCGGCGGGGCGCAGGGTCACCGCCTTGCGCCGGGCGCTGACCGTCCAACCCGACGCCCCTGACTTGGCGCGCCAGGTCGAGGTGGCGGAACGGATCCTCGCGAAGAGTGCGTACTACGACGTGGCCAGGGAGTTCGGCCGTCTGGTGGGAGCGGGCGCCGCTGGCGGCGTGCGCGCCGTCATCATGACGGGGGGCGGACCGGGGATCATGGAAGCCGCCAACCGGGGCGCGTTCGATGCGGGCGCCAAGTCCATCGGCCTGAACATCACTCTGCCTCATCTGCAGTATCCCAATCCCTACATCACGCCGGAGTTGTGCTTTCGCTTTCATTACTTCGCATTGCGCAAGCTGCACTTCCTGCTGCGCGCTCGAGCGCTCGTGGCGTTTCCGGGCGGGTATGGCACGCTCGACGAGGTGTTCGAGGCGCTGGCCCTCATGCAGACGCGGAAGATCCAGCCATTCCCCATCGTCCTCGTGGGCGAGCAGTACTGGCGGCGCGCGGTCGACGTGGAGTTTCTCCTCGACGAGGGTGTGATCGAACAGGAGGATCGCGAACTATTCTGGTTCGCCGAGACTGCGCGCGAGATTCTGGACGGGATCCTGCACTGGCATGCCCTCACCAGAGCGGCCGGGTCCGCGTCGACGCCGCCGTGAGCGGATCGTCACGACCGACGCTCAGCGAGTGATGAGCGCAGACAGCTGCTCGAGGAAACCGGTCTGACCGGGTAGCACTGATCCTAACGCGGGCGCGCGTCGTGGCGGGGGGCCCTCAGCCGACGACGCGAATAGCGGTGCGCTGGGCGATCGGGGCGAGACTCGCGGCACGTCGCGAGCCGTCGATGATCGCCTCCACGTCGACCCGGTCGAGTGTTTCCCGCTCGAGCAGCGCGGCGGCGAGCCCATCCAATTCCGGCCGGTGACTCGCAATCACATCGCGCGCGCGTGTGTTGGCCTCCCGCACGAGGCGGCTCACCTCTTCATCCACGAGGTCCGCCAGGTGGGGCGACACGGCGCGCGGCGGGATTGCCCCGCGTCCCCAGGGCATCACCTCGCCGGGCTCCCCCACGCTGATCGGGCCGATCGCATCACTCATGCCGAATTCGGTCACCATGCGGCGCGCCAGCTCGGTCGCCTGGCGCAGGTCGTTGGCGGCCCCGGTGGAGATCTGATCCGGTCCGAACACGACCTCCTCGGCGGCGCGACCGCCGTACGCCACGATCAGCCGGCCGAGCAGGTATGACCGCGGATGGCTGTGGCGATCTTCCTCCGGGAGAGCGAAGGTGATGCCGAGGGCGCGGCCGCGCGGGATGATCGTGACCTTCTGGATCGGGTCGAGCCCCGGGGTCAGCACAGTCACGAGGGCGTGGCCGGCCTCGTGGTAGGCGGTGAGCCGGCGCTCCTCAGGCGTCACCACCAGACTGCGGCGCTCCATGCCCAGCATGACCTTGTCCTTGGCGTCCTCGAAGTCCTGGCGTCCAGCGCTTTGCTTGTTGCGGCGCGCCGCAAACAGAGCAGCCTCATTGACGAGATTCGCGAGATCGGCGCCCGAGAGCCCGGGTGTCGCGCGGGCGATCGTGGCGAGGTCGACGTCCGGGGCGAGCCTGATCTTGCGGACGTGCACCGAGAGAATCTGCTCGCGGGCGCGGAGGTCCGGCAACTCGACGACGATTTGGCGGTCGAATCGCCCCGGGCGGAGCAGCGCGGGATCGAGTACGTCCGGGCGGTTCGTCGCCGCCAGCACCACGACGCCTTCGGCGGGCTGGAAGCCGTCCAGCTCCACGAGCAGCTGGTTCAGCGTCTGCTCGCGCTCTTCATGGGCGGTCGTAAGACCGACGCTGCGCTGCCGCCCGACGGCGTCCAGCTCGTCGATGAAGATGATGGAAGGCGCATGGGCCTTGCCCTGCTCGAACAGGTGACGGACGCGGGAGGCGCCGACGCCGACAAACAGCTCGACGAAATCGGAGCCCGAGATGGAATAGAAGGGCACCATCGCTTCACCGGCGACGGCCCGTGCCAACAGCGTCTTTCCCGTTCCCGGCGGGCCCACGATCAGCACGCCCTTCGGCAGATGTCCGCCGATCCGCTGGAAACGGGCCGGGTCCTTGAGAAACTCGATGACTTCCTGCAGCTCGGCCTTTGCCTCGTCGGCCCCGGCGACGTCCGCGAACGTGACCTGCGGTCGCTCGCCGGCAACGGTGCGGGCTCCCACATGACCGAAGGAGAGTGCGCGCTCGGCACCGCCGCGCATCTGGCGCACCATGATGAACCAGATCGCGGCCAACGCCAACCAGGGGAGCAAGCCCAGCAGAATATTGATCAGGGACGAGCTCTGGCGAGTGGCGCGCAGCGGCACTCCATGCGCTTCCAGCCGGTCCACCAAGGGTGCCGGGTCGACGAAGGACACCGTGACGCGGAACTCCCGCACCTCACTGGTGCCGATCTTCGTCGGCGTCTTGAGCGTCCCATTGAGCTCCTGGCTGGCCGTGATCAGCTCGGCATCGGTGACGTTGTCCCGATCGATCTCTCGGATGGCGTCGCTGTAGGTGATTTCGACACGCTGGACGCGCGGCGGCGCGAGCAGGCGTACGGTCATCGCCGCGGTCACGACGAGCAGCAGCCAGGTACCCAGCCGCCGCACGAGCGCGACGCGGCGCCTGCGCGGGCTCGGGGTGCTCTCCATGGGTTCCTCCACATACCCACCCTAGCGCGCCGGCGCGTCCGTCGACATGAGACGTTCCTGAGAATGGCTTCAGTGTGAGCTGAAGGAGACTGCACAATCGTTTCACCGCCGCTTCAGAGCCTGCGGTACACATTGCTGGAACTTCGTGTGAGTCGGGGAGGCTCCCGGACCGGCAACGGAAAGGGATTCGACGATCCGAGTGATCACCTCACAGGGAGCGATGAGACCCAATCGCGAGTCTCATCCATGCCGGAGCGGCGCCCCGGCATGCACTGCAAGAGGTCGAGCAGCGATGCGACCGACTGGCAGCGCCCGCACCGGCGAACCATGAAGCTGGTCAAGCATCGTGGGGATCGAAGCCGGAGCTCCCAAGGCTCAACCGCACACGTGTACCGTACGCGGAGGCTGCGGGAAGAAGAACAGGGAAGTGAATTCCCTGGCTCCGGGTAACCGGTGCGAAGGCGGCCCGCACACCGATTGCAACTCGGTGCAGCGGGCCGCCTCTTTTCTTACGGGTTACTGGCCCGCGGTGGCGCTGCGGGTTGCTTCCAGCAGCTCCCGCACCTGCTCATCCTCCACCTGCTCGAAGTGGTCATAGTAGAGGCCGACCGCTCCGAACGGCTCGGGTTGCAGCGGACACACGACTTCGTCCACATCGGATCGGAGCGCGTCGCACGCGTCGCGGGTCCCGACCGGCACGGCGACGACGAGGCGGGCCGGTTCCTGCTGGCGCAATGCACGTGCGGCCGCCAGCATGGTCGCCCCGGTGGCCAGGCCATCATCGACGACGATGACCGTGCGGCCCGTAATCGGCGCGGCTGGCCGCAGGCTCCGCAACCACGTCGCCCGGTGTCGCGCCTCCGCCATCTCCACCGTGGTGATCGCGTCGAGGTACGGCGTCGAGATGTGCAGCGCCTGGAGCATCTCTTCGTTGAGGAAGCGGCCCCCGTCGGCCGTCACCGCCCCGATCCCCAGCTCCGGTTGGCCGGGGGCCCCGAGCTTGCGGGCGACCACCACGTCCAGCTCCGCCTCGAGCACACGCGCGATCTCGGCTGCGACGACGACGCCCCCGCGCGGGATCCCGAGCACCAGCGTGTCGCGGCCCCGATACTCGAGCAGCGATTTCGCCAACACGGCACCGGCCTCGATGCGGTCGTGATACGGTGTGTCGCGTCTCATCGGTCTCCCTCCCTTCCCATACCGCCGGGCGCCTTGCCGATCTGGGCCAGCTGCGCTTCAACGCCGAAGGCGTCCGGTTCGGCCTGCATCGGCTGGACGAGCAGCGGCGCCGGCAGCGCATTGATCAACCGCTCCGTCACGCTGCCGAGCAGCAATCGGTCGATCCAGTCCTTGCCGTGCGCTCCGACGACCAACAGATGGGCTCCCCATTCGGCTGCTTCCGCGGTCAACTCGTGGACGACTTCACCGAAGCGAACTGTGCGCTCGGCGTCCGGAATCTGGAGGCTCGGCCAGACCCGCCGTTCGAGGGACGCGAGCGACTCCCCCTCGAAGCGCTGCTGATCGACCCACCGCGCCACCGCCGGATGGTGCGTCAGCGACTCGATGACGTGGATCGCGCGCAGCTTGCCGTGGGCCAGGAGCGCGAAGCGCTCGGCCTCCAGGATCGTGGGTTGCGCGGCCGCAGAGAGATCGACTGCGACCAGCACGCGGTCGATGTCCGTGAAATCCCCCTTCGTGATGAGCACCGGAGCCGTGAGGAGACGCACGGCGTCGAGCGCCGTGCTGCCGCCCAGCCAGCGTCCCAAGGCCAGGTGCTGCTTGCCGCCGACGATGACGAGCCCGGCACCGCAGCGCTCGATCTCTGCCTGCAGCACCGGTGCCGGCCGGCCGATGCGAATGACGAGCTCGCCGGGCGCCGCGCTGGCCGTTGCAGCCTGACGCGCGTCCTCGAGCGTGGGGCCGATGAGCTCGGCGAGTGCCTTGTCCAGCTCGGCGGCATTATCGGCCAGCACGCGCGCGGTGAGCGCGATGCCCGGGTCGCGCACCGCGTGTACCAGCCGCCACTGCGTACCGGCTTGTGCCGCCAGCCGGGCTCCGAACCGCGCGGCGGCGGTGGATTCGCTCGAGCCGTCTACGGCAACGAGTATCGGTTTCCAGGCCATGGTCGGAACCGGAGCTAGCGCCGCGCGTCTTCGCGTGCGTGCGACCCATGCGGTGCCGGCTCGGCCGCGACGAGGCGCCGCAACGACACGGCACGAACGATGTCCATGCTGGTCAGGATCCCTACCAGCGTCGTGCCATCCATGACGACGAGCCGATGCACCCCTGCGCGGACCATCTGCTCGGCGGCCGTATAGATGCTGGCGCTCGGGGCGACGCGGCACAGCGATGGGCTCATCGCCTCGCCGACGGTGTGCTCCTCCAGCTGATCCCACTCCGGCCCGCCGATCGCGGCGAATCGCTCCAGCACGTCGGCGCCGACGTCCGACCACAGCTCACTGAAGTACGCGGCCGGCGGCTCTTCCCCTTCCACCCAATCCGTCGGCTCCGTCCATTCTTCCCGCTCCAGCTCTGGCCGCTCGGTCGGGACTCCTGGTTGCGCCTGCTCGAAGGCGATCACGTCGCTCGCCGAGAGCACGCCCACCAGTCGCCCGCCAGTCGTGACCGGCACACCGCTCAGGTGCCGGGTCGTAAACAGCTCGACCGCCTCGCGCAGGCTGGATTCGGCATCCATCGTCACCACGTCTCTCGTCATACAATCGCGCACGTTGAGCACGGGACCCTCCTCGAGGGTGTCTCGAGCAACGATCGGCAAGTGGGTCTGAAGCGATTGTGAAGAGACGATGATTTTGGACTTGAGCGCCCGCTGGCGCTCCAGCAGCGCCGCCGACGGGTCGACCCGGTAGCGCCCAGCTCCCTGCAGGCGGCGCACCGCTTCGGGCAATGTGCCGACCGCCGCGGCGCAGTAAGCCCGTGCGGCAGCCAGGGGAGGGAGTGGCCGGGTCACGCGGCCTCCTTCCATGACGGTGGACAGCAGCGGCTCGGTACCCGCGGGGGCTGGCTCCTCCGCCAGGGCCAGCACATCCTCCGTTGGGCACCCGTCAGATCCGTGCCGGCGATAGACCTGCTTCGCGCCGGTCCAGGTCTCCTTGCCGGGACTGGTCTTCAGAACGTCCCGGTCCCCGTAGTGCACCAGCTTGTACGCCATGTCGAGGTAGGGAGCGTCGGCCGACACCGTCATCCGCGTCCCCACGCCGAACACGTCGATCGGCGCACCAGCCGCGACGCAGCGAGCGATCGTGTGCTCATCGAGATTGCCGCTCGCGATGATCCGTACGGAGTGCAATCGGGCGGCGTCGAGGATGCGACGGACGGCGCGGCTGAGCGCTACCAGGTCGCCACTGTCCAGACGGACTCCCACCAGTCGTCCGCCGCGTGCCTCGAGCTCCCGGGCGACCTGGACGGCTTTGTGTGCGGCGACCACGGTGTCGTAGGTGTCGAGGAGGAGGACCGTCCCGTCAGGGGCCGCGCGGCCGAATGCCTGAAACGCGTCCAGCTCATGCTCGAACGCACACACGTAGGAGTGCGCCATCGTCCCCGTGAGCGGTACCCCATAGGTCAGGCCGGCGAGCACGTTGCTCGTTTGCTCTACGCCGGAGAGGAATCCCGCGCGGACGGCTTTCAAGGCGGCATCAATGCCGTGTGTGCGGCGCAACCCGAATTCGGCGATCGGCCGGCCACTGGCGGCGAGCACGCAGCGGATCGCCTTGCTCGCTTGGACGGTCTGGAGGTGGCAGGTGTTGAGCACCAGGCTTTCGACCAGCTGTGCCTCCGCGATCGGTGCGGTCACCTCGAGCAACGGCTCGTCGGCGAAGACCGGCGTCCCCTCCGCCAAGGCGCGCACGCTGCCGGTGAAGCGCACGGTGGCCAGGTACTCGAGAAAACTCGACTCGAACCGTCCCAGCTCGCGCAGCCGGCCAATCGCCCGCGGCGAGAAGCGAAAATCCTCGAGGTAGTGCAGGGTGTCTTCGAGTCCGGCTGCGAGCAGAAACGCGCGTTCCGAAGGGAGTTTGCGCACGAACAGGCTGAACGTGGCGGGTGCGGTCATGCCTTCGCGCAAATAGGACGCCGCCATCGTCATCTCGTAGAGGTCGGTGCACAACCCGGCGTCCTCAAGCACCAGCGGCCCGGATCGGTACTGCCCGAGGCTGGACACGCTCGAAACCTCGCCCGTAGCCGATGAAGAACAGATGAAAGGGATTTCACCCTCGCTTCAACGAGAGCCGGCATCTTGGGCGGAGGAGGGCCTATGGCGCACAAACAGATGATGTTCCAGGCCGCGGCGCGGGAAAAAGTGCTTCGCGGCGCCACGGCGATGGCGGATGCCGTGCGGGTGACGCTGGGACCAAAGTCGAAATGCGTCCTCGTGGAGAAGAAGTGGGGCGCACCGCTCGTCTGTAACGACGGCGTGACGATCGCGAAGGAAGTCGACCTCAAGGACCCGGAGGAGAATCTCGGCGCGCAGGTACTGCGGGAAGCCGCAGCCCGCACCGGAGACGTCGTCGGGGACGGCACCACAACGGCCACCCTCCTCGCGCACACGATCTTTTCCGAGGGGTTGCGTAACGTCGCGGCCGGCGCCAGCGCCATCGACCTCAAGCGCGGACTCGACCGCGGGCTGCGCGTGGCAGTCGGCGCGCTGCGCACGCTCTCCCGGCCGGTCAGCAGCAAGCGGGAGAAGGCTCAGGTGGCCGCGATCTCGGCGCATAACGACGCGACGATCGGAGATCTGGTGGCCGATGCGGTGGAGCAGGTCGGCGCCGAGGGCGCGATCACCGTGGAAGAGGCGAAAGGCACCGAGACCGTGCTGGAAGTGGTCGGCGGCCTGCAATTCGACCGCGGCTACCTGTCGCCCTATTTCATCACGGATCCCGCCAAGATGGAAGCGGTGCTCGAGGACCCCCTCGTCCTGTTGTACGAAAAGAAGATCTCGAGCATGAAGGACTTGCTCCCGCTCCTCGAACAGGTGGCGAAACTGAATCGCTCACTCCTGATCGTCGCCGAGGACGTCGAAGGGGAGGCGCTCGCGACGCTGGTGGTGAACAAGCTGCGGGGCACCCTCGCCTCGGTGGCGGTGAAGGCCCCCGGATTCGGTGACCGGCGCAAGGCCATGCTGGAAGACATCGCGGTGCTGATCGGTGGGCGCGTGCTGGCCGAAGAGGTGGGCGTCAAGCTCGAGCATGTCACCGTCGAGGAGCTCGGCAAGGCGAAGCGTGTCGTCGTGGACAAGGACAACACCACCATCATCGGCGGCACCGGTGCCAAGGCCGCGATCGAAGGTCGGTGCCAGGACCTGCGGCGGCAGATCGAGCGGGCGACTTCGGACTACGACAAAGAAAAACTGCAGGAGAGGCTGGCGAAGCTGAGCGGCGGCGTGGCCGTGATCAGGGTGGGCGCGCCATCGGAGACGGAGCTGAAGAGCCGCAAGGAGGCGTTCGACGACGCCATCAGCGCCACCAAGGCCGCGGTGGCGGAGGGCATCGTACCCGGCGGCGGCCTCGCGCTGTTGCGGGCGATTCCCGAGGTGGAGCGAGCTATGGAGGCCTGCGTGGGCGACGAGCGCACCGGCGTCGGGATCCTGCGGCGCGCGCTCGAGACGCCGACACGACAAATCGCCGCGAACTCGGCGGCGGATGGCGGCGTGGTTGTCGACCACATGCGCGCCGGCACCGGCAACTACGGGTACGACGCCGCGCGCGGCGAGTACGTGGATCTCATGGAAGCGGGGATCATCGATCCGACCAAGGTAGTGCGCGTTGCGCTCGAAAACGCCGTGTCCGTCGCGAGCGTCCTGCTGCTCACTGAGGCCACATTGACCGAGCTTCCGGAGCCCAAGTCTCAGGCTCCCGTGCCCGAAGAGGCATACTCATGACTGCTACAGTGACCGGCCCGCGCCGCGGGACGACGCCGCCGCTGCCGGCGGCTGCGACATCGCTTGTGGTCGCCGTCGACCACGCGCACGCGCGCTTCTTTCTCGTGAACAAGCAGGAGACGGTCGAGCTGCCGTGCCTCGTGTCCCCGCGGATGCGAGGCGGGAAGTTCCACAGTGATCGGCAGGGGTCGCCGGGTTGGGGGGAGGGAGGCTTCCATGGGCGCCGCCGTGAAGAGGAGCGTCGCCATCTGGCGGCGGTGGCGCGACGGATCGCCTCCGAGCTCCGCGTGCACGACGCGGCGGAGGTCGTGCTCGGGGGATCGGCTCCGGTCCTGGCGGCGTTGCGCCGCGCGCTACCCGCGGCGGTCTCGCGTCTGGTTGCGGGAACGGCGCCCCTCAATCCGGTGGAGCTGACGCCGGCCCGCGTCGCCCGGATCACGCCGGCGCTGCATCGCGCTCACACCCGGCTGTTGCAGGCAGAGTGGCTGGGGAAGCTCCGGGAGGCTTTCGGCCGCGGCCTCGCAACGGAGGGATTGCGGGATGTGCTGCGCGCCCTGGGCGAGGGCCAGGTGCGTACGCTGCTCGTTGCGCGCGGCTTCGCCCGCGCCGGCTACCGCTGCACCGGTTCGGGTCGGCTGGTACTGACCAAGGCCGACGCGGAGGGCGAGCCGGTCGTCCGTATCGGCGACATCGTGGCCGCCGCGCAGGCCGATACGCGGGCGGCGCGCGGTGCAGTGATCGAGATCGAGGATCCCCAGCTCGCCGCCCGTCTGGACGGCGTGGCTGCGCTGCTGCGGCACCGCTAGAAGTCGAGGCGGCGCGGCGCTACTGCGGCCGCCATTCCTGGAGCAGGCGCTCGAGATCGAGGTTCGGCGCAATCAGGCAGATGTGGCCATGCCCCGGCAAGACCCGCAGGGTCGCCTGCGGCACGCGACGCGCCATATACCGGGCCTCCCGCACGGCGGGCACGAGATGATCGCGCTCGGCAGCCAGGAACAACACCGGCATTGCGAGCTCCCCCAGACGATCGCGAACGTCATACGCCCGGAGGATCCGGAGTCGGGTGATATAGCCGTCCCGGGTCGTTTCCCTCGTCAGCTCCATGAACCGGTGGATTTCGGCTCGATGGGTATGCCGCGAGTGCAGCCGGAACGCGGTGAGGCGCCGCACCAGCGGCATCGCTTCCCACGGCATCACGCGCAGGGCCTGGATCGCGAGCGAGAGGCGCGCTTGCGGGAGAAAGCGTGGAAAGGAATTGAGCACGACGAGCGCGCCGACGAGTTGCGGGTTGGCGAGGGCGAAGCTGAGCGCGAGCGCGCCTCCGAACGATTCTCCCACGACCACCACCGGGGCTCCGGCGGCTGCGGTGCGGGCAACCTGGGCCAGGTCGTCGACCAGTGTAGCCATGTCCAGAGCGTCGTCGCGAAGCCGATAGGTCGCCACCTGATATCGCTTGGCGAGCAACGGAACCTGGCGATAGAACAGCCGGCCGGTGCCGTCCATGCCGGGTACGAGGACCAGGCCGGGCCCGTCGCCTGCGAGCGTCACGCGCGGATCGTACGGAGCGCTCATGTCATTTAATCGAGTCCGCAGAGCCTGCCGGGTCGCGTGGGCTCTCGTGACGATCGGCATCACCGAAACGGTCGTCCTCGGGCTCGCGCTCCTGCCGCCGGCCCTGTTCTGGCAATGGGTGTTCCACTCGACGGTGCGTGATCGCGCGCTGCACACAGGACTGCTCGCGATGTCGCTTGTGCCGGCCTATCTCGTCTTTGCGGTCCTGCTGCTCTCGCTGTCGGCTCTGTCCGCCCGCCTGTTCGGGTGGCGCACTCCGCCGCAGGCCGAAATGCGGATTGCCGATCTGGAATGGCCGCTGCTCGACTGGATTCGGTACGGGATGTCGACGCAGGTCGTGCGCGTACTGGTCGGAACGCTGCTGCGGGCGACTCCGCTGTGGACGCTGTACCACCGGTTGAACGGCGCGCGCGTCGGGCGCCGCGTCTACGTGAACAGTTACAAGCTCGCGGACCACAACCTGCTCGAGTTCGGCGACGACGTGGTCATCGGCGCCGACGCGCATCTCTCGGGCCACGTAGTCGAGTCCGGCATCGTGAAGACGGCCCCGGTACGCCTCGGGCGTGGAGTGACGATCGGGGTCGGGAGCGTGATCGGCATTGGGGTGGTCGTCGAGCAAGATACGCAGGTCGGCGCGCTCAGCGTCGTCCCCAAACACCGGCACCTCGACGCGCACGCGCTGTACGGCGGGGTGCCGGTACGACGTCTCGACCGCAGACCGCTGGTCGAGAGCTAGACTGGAACCGCGAGCAGCGCGCTCGTGGCGCGGCGGAGCAGGCGGGCGGCGACGGTGGTGACCGCCCCGGCGGCACCATAGTTCATGCCGCGGTGATAGCCGAAGACGATCAGGGCGTCGGGCCCGTTTCTCTCTTCGTTCAGGATTTCGGAGACGACGTCGCCCTGACGCACCAGGGTCTCCAGCGCCAACGTGGTGGCGCCGCCCGACCCCTCTTCCAGCCGTGCGAGCCACGGCCGCCGACCGCCGGCCGCGACGATCCCGGCCGACGCCGGCTCGACGTGCAGCGCCACCGTGTGCACGCCGAGACAGTCTCCCAGCGCGGTCGCGGCCTCCAGCACTTTGGCGGCGTGCAGGCTGTTGTCGACGCACGCCAGCACTCGCTGGTACACCGCGTGAACGGGTGGGGCAACCAGGACAGGCACCCGGCTGCGCCGCAACGTCGCCGGTGTAACGTCTTCCGCGGGACCGATGCCGCCGTGCCCGGAGCTCCCCAACACGATCAAGTCGGCGGATATCTCCTCGGCGCGGCGCACCATTTCGACGCTGGGCCAGCCGAAGGCCGCGTGATACGAAACGCGTGGCGCCGCCAGCACGGCGGGGCCCGCGAGCTGCTCCAGGCGCTCGCACGCCCGCTGAGCGGCCACCACCGCCGGAGATCCCAGCTGCGCCCGCCGCAGACCTTCCACCTCGTCCGCCGGTACGAGCTCCCACGGGCTCGCCAGAACCGTCATGACCTCGAGCTCTGCATGCGCTACTGCCGCCACCTCGGCGGCCGTGAGGGCAGCGCGCGGATTGGGCGCCTGCAGACTGATACCGGCCAGCACACGTTGGATTGGCATAGTGTCGCTCCTCCGACTGGAAGTTGTCCGCGGACGCTTGAAGCGCGCGTGTACGGCTCCTCAAGGTTCCTTCATAAGTGCCGGGAGATCGTTGATCAGGCCCGAAAGGGAGGAACCATGCTCTGGAAGCACGTTGTCGCGGGTGTGGATGAAACGCCGCAGGGAGTGGCGGCCGCGGTTGCGGGTGCCCGTCTCGCCACGGTCTTGGACGGCGAATGCACACCAGTGCACGCAGTGCGGGAGTTCTGGCTCGAGTTCGCTGAGGAGGATGTCGTGCAAGGCACGGCCGAGCTGCAGGCGGCGGTGGTCGGGACCGCGCGGGAGCGCGTTCACGCATTGCTCGCCGGCCACGTCCCGCAGGACGTGCAACGGCGTCTCATCGTTCGACCGGGACGCGCCGGGGTCGTGTTGCGCGACGTGGCCAGGGAGATCCGGGCCGATGCGGTCGTGCTGGGTGGGAAGCACCACTCGGATATTGGCCGCTGGATCGGCGGCAGCACAGCGCACGATGCCGTGCGCGGCAGCGGGCTGCCGGTGCTCGTCGCGTTGCCCGCGACGGACGAACGCCCGTTTCAGCGGATTCTGGCCGCCGTCGATCTGTCCGAGGCCGCCCTGCCCACGGCAACGACGGCCCGGCAGATCGCCGAGGCTCTGGGCGCACAATTGCGCGGTCTGTGCGTGATCGAGGCGCCGGTGCCGCTGCCGGAAATGATGCCGCTCCTGGCGCAACCGGAGTATTCGCGCGCAGCGGAGCGCGTGCTGCGGCGCCGGGTGTGGCCGCTGCTCGGCAGCGGGGCGGAGACGGTGATGCGGGAAGGCGCGATCGCGGACACGATCGAGCGGGAAGTCCGGGATTGGGGGGCGGACCTCGTCGTAGTGGGGTCGCACGGTAAGCGGTGGGCGGAGCGCCTGATCCTCGGCAGTGTGACCGAGCAGCTGTTGCGCGCGTTGCCGTGCTCGCTCCTCGTGGTCCCCGTGAAGGGTGGCAAAGTGGAGCGGCTCGCACCCGCGGTGCACAAGGTGCGCGGCAAACGGCCGGCGCGCCGCGTCGCCCGATGATGCCGCTGAGGGAGAACTCGGGCGTCGCCCAGCGGCTCGATGAAGTGGCGACGCTGCTCGCGGCTCAGGACGCGTCGGCGTTTCGAGTCGCGGCGTATCGCAACGCCGCGGACGTCGTCCGCGGGTTGGCGGAGCCGGTGGGAGCGATCCTGGACCGTGCCGGGCTCGAGGGACTCGACCGTCTCCCCGGAGTCGGCCCGACCATTGCCCGCGCCATCCGCGATCTCGTCGAGACAGGGCGGCTGCCGATGCTCGAGCGGCTGCGCGGGGAAAGCGACGCGGTGGCGCTACTCGCGTCCGTGCCCGGCATTGGACGCGGGCTCGCCGAGCGTCTGCACCATGACCATGGCATCGATACCCTGGAAGACCTGGAGGCGGCCGCCCAGGACGGCCGGCTCGCGAAGGTGCCGCTATTCGGCGCGAAGCGGCTCCAGGGTGTACGCGAGGCGCTGGCCGCGCGCCTCGGACGGGTGCCCCGTGCACCCTCGCTCTCCGAACCTCCTCCGGTCGAAGAGGTGCTCGACGTCGACCACGAGTACCGCCGGCGTGCAGACGAAGGGTCGCTCAAGCTCATCACCCCACGCCGGTTCAATCCGGGCCACGCTGCCTGGCTCCCGGTGCTCCACACGGTGCGCGGTGAGCGACACTACACCGCGTTGTACTCGAACACCGCCCGCGCTCATCAGCTCGGCCGGACGCGCGACTGGGTCGTGATCTATGTGGACGGCGCGCGCGGCGAGCTGCAGTGCACCGTCGTGACCGCGACCCGCGGTCCGATGGAGGGGAAGCGTGTGGTCCGGGGACGGGAAGGCGAGTGCTTCACCCACTACAACGCAGTCGGGAACGTTTCGGGGATCTCTCCTCGCTCCCACAATCCCGTTCTCTCGAGCGGCTCGACCGCACGCGTCCGGTCGTAGTACAGAACGGCGTCGAACTGCTGCGGCAGCGAGACGTGGAAGTAGTGGCTCAACCGCTCGGTCTCGGGACGGTACACGACGCCGATCGCCCGTTCGAGTCGCGGCCTGGCCAGCTCCTCAATCAGCGGGTCATGACTGGTGAGGTCGAGGAAGCAGTTGCGCATTCCCGTCGAGTGGAACAGTGACTCGTAGCTGTCCGGCAGGGCGGGACGCACCACCTTCCGCTCTGCGGGTTGATCCCAATCGGAGGCGGCGGTCACGGTCCCCTCGTAGGTGAGGAACCCGATCAAGCGCGCCCCGTGCCCGTACCGCTGGCGTACGAGCTGGCCGACGTTGAGCTCTCCCCCCGCTCCCAGCTCTGTTGCCCGGGCGTCGCCGAGATGGGAGTTGTGAGCCCACACGACGACCTTCTCGCTCCGTCCGCGGGCGACCTGAAATGCGACGAGCTCCGCGAGGGTTTCCGCCATATGCTGGTCCCGCAGGTTCCAGGAGGCGGTGCGGCTGCCGAACATGGCGCGGTAGTAGCGCTCGGCGTTCTGCACCAGGCGTGCGTTCTGCTCGGCGAAGAACAGGTCGTCGGGCTCCAGGCGACCGTCGCGGCGCGCATACTCAGCCCCCGATCGACGCAGCTCGACGAGCTGCTCGACGACTGCGAGCTCGCACGAGGGGCCGAGTCCGAGCCCCGCGGCGTAGCCGTATTCCTGAGGATCGCCGCCATAGTGATCGAAGCAGGCATAGCGGCGGCGCGCCCGCTCAGCCGCTTCCGGATCGACGATTGCGAGATAGCGCAGCACGGCCTCCATCGAGGCGTGCAGGCTGTAGAGATCGAGGCCGTAAAACCCGACCCGTTGGTCGTCGGGCCGTCCCTCGTTGTGGGCGCGCAGCCACCCGACGAAGTCCAGTACGTCGGCGTTGCGCCACATCCACTGGGGGAAGCGCCGGAACCCGCCGAGCGCCTCCGTGGCATCGTGGTCGTCACCGCGCCCGTGCACGTAGCGGTTGATGCGGTAGGCGTCGGGCCAATCGGCCTCGACCGCCACCGCCGCGAATCCTTTCTCGCGAATCAACCGCTTGGTGATCTCGGCACGGATCCGGTAGAACTCGTGCGTGCCGTGTGACGCTTCGCCGATCAATGCGAAGCGCGCGTCCCCGACGAGGGCAACGAGCGCGTCGAAATCCTCCGGCGCCCCGGCGAGCCGGTGCGCCGCGTCACGCAGGTCGTGGGCGAGGGTGCGATCGGCGACATCAGGCATGGAAAATGGAGTAACGCCCCGGCGATGAAGCGAGGTGGCCGATGCGCGTGAAAGCTGCTTCAGTCGTCAGCGGAGGTGTACCGCGACGCGCGACCCCTCGGAGATCTTGTCCGTCGGCTGGCGAATCACGCGGTCCCCCAGGCTCAGACCGCTCAGGACTTCGGCCTCGTCCGGATTACGGTGACCGACCTGCACGACGCGCGACCGAGCCCGGCCGCTCTCCACGACAAAGACGCGCCACTGATTGCCTTCCTGATACAGCGCACTGGCCGGCACCTTGAGCGCGACCCCTTCCCACTGAACGACCCGCGCCTCGACGCGGTAACCGTCCCCGAGCTGCGGCGGCGTCTCGTCCAGATCGGCGACGACGTTCACGCGCTGCTCCTCCACGCCGAGGGCGGAGATCTTGGTGAAGCCCGACGGCTCCACCACGCGTACGTGAGCTTCGAGGGGACGATCGCCGCCCCAGCGTTCGATCAGCACGCGGTCGCCCGGTTTCACCTTTGCGGCGTCCTCGGAGAGCAGGTCGACCACGACCTCGAGGCGGCGGGGATCGCCCAGCTCGAGGAGCGGCGTGCCGGCAGCCACGACCCGCTCACTGCGCTCGGGGATCCGGAGCACCTGCCCGCGCACCGGCGACGCCAGGGCCATGACCGGCGTCGCACCGGTGGCCAGTGCCGCGCGTGCGACTTCGACATCATGCGCAGTGGCCTGGGCGTGGAAATCGGCCGCTTCGGCCTGACGTATGGCGGTCGTTTCAGCCACCGCTGCCTGCTCGCGTTGCTCCGTCGAGAGGAGATGCTGGGCGAACAGCGACTCCGCCCGGGCACGGGACCGCACTGCCTGCGCCAGCCCCGCGCGCGCTTCCGACACCGTCGCCGTGGCCGCGCGCGCCGCGTCCTCCGCCGCGCGCTGCCGCGCCGCCGCTTCCTCCCGGGAGCGGGGATCGAGGGGCGCCGCCGAGAGATGCGCCACCGCCATGCCGCGCGTCACTGGAGATCCCTCCTCGAGTGTGATCCGCCCGACGCGTCCCGCCACCGGGGCGACGACGACGTAACGGTCGCGCACCCGCGTGCGGCCCTCTTCATCGATGGTGACGCGCAGCGGTCCCCGGATCACTGCGGTGACCTCGACCGGGACGACGGCTGGTCGGAGCGAATAGACGAAGAAGGCCGCCGCGGCGAGCCCCGCGCCTCCCCACAGCAGTCCTCTGCGACCGAGTCTCATTTCAATCTCCAGTCTTGAGCACCGCCACCAGGTCGAGACGGTCGATCCGGCGGCGCACGATCAACGCCGACGCGACCGCGGCGAGCAGGATCACGACCACCGCATAGGCGTAGGTCCCGGGGTGCAGCACGAAGGGGAGCCGGTACAGCTCCGTATCGAAGGCCATGACGAGCAACGCAGCGCCGCCGTACCCCCAGAAGAAGCCGAGGGGCAGGGCCGCGACCGCGAGGACCGCCTGCTCGTCGAGCAGGATGCGGGACGTCTCGGCCCGCGTGAACCCCAACACGCGCAGGCTCGCCAGCTCGCGCGCGCGCTCCGAGAGCGCGATGCGCGCGGTGTTGTACACGACACCGAACGCGATCAGCACGGCGAAGCCCACGATGTACGTCGTGATCATGCCGTGGCTCCGGGCCAGCGTCTCGTCAAAGCTCGCGACCGTCGGGCCACGGAGCGTCACGCCGGCGATGGCCGGGATGTGCTTCAGCTCGTCGTACAGCGCGGGCAGCGCGCGCGTGTCGACGGCCAGCGCCGCTCCGGAGATCGTCTGTCCTTCGCGCAACAGCCGGTGTAGCGCATCCGCATCCATGTAGGCGAGGGTGCCGATCGGCTCGTCGACGAGCCCGACGACCCGCACCAGGAGAGTGGGGCGCGCGCCGTCGAGCACTTCGACGGTGACGCGGTCGCCCGGGACGAGTCCCAGAACCTGAGCAAGCTTGTTGGTCAGCAACAGGCCGTCCTGGGGGAGGGCGCGGTGCCGTCCGCCAAAGTCCGCCACTTGGCGCAACTCGGCGCCGGGCTCGAGACCGACGATGGCCGTGCGTCGAAACCGGTATCCCTGGACAAGCCGGACCGGCACGCCACGATACGGTTCGGCGCGGAGCACACCGGGGAGGTTGGCGAGTTCGTAGCGTACGCGGGCCGGTCGGGGCTCGGCGAACGTGAGCGTCACGTCCTGCCGCTCGCGCACGTTGAATTCGTAGACGGCGAGCGCATCGACCGAGTCGAGCGTGAACCTTCCCAGCACGATGATGCCGCACGCCAGGCCGATCCCGGTCGCGGTGATCACGGCGCGGCCCGGCCGCCGCTCCAGCGTGCGCAGCACCATCCGGCCCACCGGGCCGAGCACCCGGGCCAGGCCGAGCGATTCGAGCGGGCCGCGGCGGTAGCGCGGGGGCGGCTCGGGGCGCATCGCTTCCGCCGGCGGGAGTGCTGCCGCGCGGCGCACCGCGCCCAGCGCGCCTAGGAGGCCGGAGCCGGCGCTCACCAGTGTGGCGAGACTCAGCACGCCCCACCCCGGGGCGAATTGCAGCACCGGAAAGCGGTAGTACGCGGCATAGAGCTGCGTCAGACCGCCGGCGAGCCACAGGCCGAACGCCGCCCCGGCCGCCGCGCCGGCGAGCTCGACGCCGATCACCAGCTTCGCATAATGCACCACGAGGTCGACGTTGCTGCGACCGAACGCCTTGAGCACGCCGATCTGTGGGCGTTGCGTGGCGACGAGGCGGGCCAGGACGATATGCACGAGGAATGCGGCGACGGCGAGAAACACTGCGGGCACGATGGCTCCGCTGACGCGCAGCTGGCTGATCTCGTCGGTGATGAAGCGATTCGATTGCTGGTCGGCGCGGCCGATCGCTCCGAGGCCGCCGTACGGCGTCAGCAGGCGGTCGAGGCGCGCCCGGACATCCTGCTCGTCGGCACCGGGCGTGAGGCTGAGCGCGACGTCGTTGAACCCCCCCTGCATGTCGAACGCCGTCGCCAACGCCTCGTGCCCCATCCACAGCACGCCGTAGCGCTTGTCGTCGGGGAAGAACCATCCGGGCCCGATCTGGTAGACGAACTCCGGAGACAGCGCGATGCCGACGATGCGGAGGCGCTGCCACCGGCCGTTGATGATGGCGCCCAGCGTGTCGCCGATCCGGAGCCGGTTGGCTTGCGCGAACTGCTCGCTCGCGATCACCTCGTCCCGCCGGCGCGCGGCGAGGTAGCGACCTGCGCGCAAGTGCAGGTCGTTGAGCATCGCGGTCCGTTGGTCAGGGATCGAGACGAGGCGGCCCGTTGCGGGCTCGGCGAGCCCGGGGACGGCGAGCGTCACATGTACGACGACGCGCGTCTCGGTGGTCGCCACCCCCGGCAGTTCGGCGATTCTGGCGGCCAGGGCGTTGGGGGCCCGCCGCAGGGAGGCAAAGACGTCGGCGAAGCGATAATCGCGGTAGTAGGCGTCCAGCGACTGCCGCAAGGAGTCGTAGGCCGTCCGGATCGTGACGATGCTGGCGACGCCACACGCGACGATCAGTGCTACCGCCGCCATCTGACCACGCAGGTGCCAAAGGTCGCGCAGCGCCTTGCGGTCGAGGGCGCTCACCATTGCAGGCTGTCCACGGAGGCGCGAGTGGCGTTGTGGTCGATCGCGGCGATCTGGCCGCTGTGCATGCGGATGACGCGGTCGCCCATGGCGCCGATCGCGACGTTGTGCGTGATGATCGCCACCGTCGTGCCCAACTCCCGGTTGATGCGCTCCAGCACCTGGAGCACCAGTTTGCCGGTGACGTAGTCGAGCGCGCCGGTGGGCTCGTCGCACAACAGCACGTCCGGCTGTTTGGCGACGGCCCGGGCGATCGCGACGCGCTGCTGCTCCCCGCCGGACAACTGCGCCGGGAAATGATCCAGCCGGTCGCCCAGGCCCACCAGGTCGAGCGCGTGGCCGGGGTCGAGCGGATGCTCGGAGATCTCGGTCACGAGCTGTACGTTCTCGCGAGCGGTGAGGCTGGGGATCAGGTTGTAGAACTGGAACACGAACCCGACGTGCTCGCGGCGAAACCTGGTCCGTTCCTGTTCATTCGCGGCGGTGAGATCGTGCTCGAAGAACTGGACCGTCCCGCTGGTGGGGACGTCGAGGCCGCCGAGGATGTTCAAGAGCGTCGACTTGCCGCTCCCCGAGGGCCCCAGGATCACGACGAACTCGCCGCGATAGATCTCGAGGCTGAGTGTCCGCAGGGCCGGAATATCCACTTCGCCGAGGCGGTACACCTTGGTGAGGTCGCGCGCGTGGAACACCCGTTCCCGCAGCGGCACGGCTGCTGTCTGCGTCACGATGGGAGCGACCCCGGCGCTCATATCACGATGGTAGGCGGTGTACCGGCGGGGGAGGATGAAGAACTCTTGAAGCCGGCTTCAATCGCGACTACAGTTGCAGACGGATGACGCCCTCCTCGAGCGACCGCTGCACCGGGACGCCGCTCCCCGCCACGAGCTCGAGCATCCTCGTGTTCTGAGGGAGCACCTCAGCGGTGATCTCCGCGACGCCCCGATCATGCGCGATCGCGAGCAGGTGCTTCAGGAGGATGGTGCCGATCCCGCGTCGCTGGTGCGCGTCTTCCACGACGATGCCGAGCTCGGCGCGGCGCGGCGTGCCGGCCCGGTCGGGCAGCACGTCGAACCGCGCCACCCCGACGATCGAAGCGTCCGGCGCCACGTCGAGCGTGGCCACCAGTGCCACCCGACGCTCGAAGTCGAGCTCGGTCAGGTAGCGCAGGTCGGACGGGGACAACTCACCCTTGAATTCGAAGAAGCGGAGGTAGACCGACTCCGCGCTCAAGCGCCGGTGGAACGCCGCGAGCCGCCCCTTGTCATCCGCCCGGATCGAGCGAACGTAGACGGGGGCCCCCTCTCGGGTGATGTCGTTTACTGCAACATGCGAGGCATCCATAAGTTGCATCCGGGAAGTTGCACCCGGGCCTTGCCAGACCATCACCCGGAGCCAAGCTTTTCCCTTAATGATGATAGTGAACGTTCTATGAAGGCCAGACCACTGCCACAGTCCGCCAAAGAAACGCTCCGCCTGAAGGAAACGCTACGAGTCGAGGAGCGATTCCGCCGGCTGCTCGGCCTTGGCGTTTCGATCTTCTCCGAGCACACGACCGAAGCGGTGTTGCAGCGCATCGTGGACGGGGCGCGCGACGTGGTCGGGGCCCGCTATGCAGCGATCGGTGTGCTCGCGCCGGACCGTAAGAGCCTGACCACGTTCGTGACGTCCGGAATCGATGCCAAGCTGCGAGAGCGCATCGGCGAGCCGCCGCACGGTCGCGGGCTCCTGGGTCTTCTCATCCGGCACGCCAAGCCGATTCGCACCGCCGATATCGCGCGCCATCCCGAGCAGTGCGGCTTTCCGCCTCACCATCCGCTGATGCACTCCTTCCTCGGCGTTCCGATCAAGCTGGGGCAGTCGGTGTACGGGAACCTGTATCTCACGGACAAGATCGGGGCCCACGAGTTCAACGCCGAGGACGAAGGGATCGCGGTGCTGCTGGCCGCACAGGCGGCGGTGGCGATCGAAAACGCGCGCCTCATGGAAGAGAGCAATCGTCTCATCTCCCAGGTGCGGGACATGCAGCGCCAACGCGATCTGTTCTTCGCGATGATGAACCACGAGCTGCGCAACGCCTTGACCGGGGTCTACGGGTGGGCGGAGCGCCTCGTTCGGCCGCGCACCACCGACGCACTGGCTCAGGCGGCCAGAGAGGTGTACGAGGGAACCGAGCGCACCATCTCGCTGCTCAACAACTTCCTCGACCTGACCCGACTCGACGCGGGGAAGGTGCGACCGGTGTGGCGCGACGTCGACCTGAGAGAAGCCGTGAAGCGGGCGCTCACGGGATTCGAGCCCGCGGCGGAAGCAAAGCGGCTCGTCCTCTCCGCCGAGGTCGTCCCGAACGGCCCGTCGCTCCGGACCGACCCGGTGCGGCTGCAGCAGATCCTCGTGAATCTCGTGAGCAACGCCGTGCGCCATTCCCCCGAGGGCGGATGTGTCCAGGTCGGCGTCCGGCCCAATGGCAGCAGGGTCGAATTCTTCGTGCGTGACGAAGGGTCAGGCGTCCCCCCGGAAGCGGTGGATCGCATCTTCGAGCCGTTCGAGCGCTTCGAGCCGCATTCCGGCGTAGGCACCGGGCTAGGACTACCGGTGTCACGCCGGCTGGCCGAGGTACTCGGGGGACAGCTCAGTGTGAAGTCCGTACCCGGCCAGGGCGCCACGTTCATACTCGAGCTGCCGCTCCACCCGCCTAAATGAAGGTGTCTTCACGTTCTCCTTAGAATCCATTCAATGCGACAGCACTAGCGTCGGAATCATGAAAACCCTCTTGGCGGGACTATGAAAATCCTTGTTGTGGAAGACGACCGGAAAGTCGCGGGCTTCATCGAGCAAGGGCTGCGGGAAGAGGGCTACGCCGTCGACATCGCCCCGGATGGGGACGAGGCGACGATGCTGGCCCATGTCTACGACTACGATCTCGTCGTCCTGGACGTGATGCTCCCGAAGAAGAACGGCCTGCAGGTCGCGGCCGAGCTGCGGCGTGAGGGTCGGCGCACGCCGATTCTGATGCTGACGGCACGGGACGCGACGGAAGACGTGGTCCGCGGGCTCGACGCCGGAGCGGACGACTACCTCGCCAAGCCGTTCAAGTTCGACGAGCTGCTGGCGCGGGTCCGCGCGCTGTTGCGCCGCGGCGGTGCCGCCCGGACCGACCTGCTCGTCTACGGACCGGTCGAGCTGGACCGCCTGAAGCACAAGGTGCGGATCCTGGGCAAGGGTGTCGATCTCACGCCCAAGGAATTCCATCTGCTGGAGCACTTCCTGCTGCATGCCGAGGAAGTGGTTCGTCGCACCGAGCTGCTCGAAAAAGTGTGGGACATGCACTTCGACCCCGAGAGCAACGTCGTCGACGTCCATGTCGGCAATCTGCGCCGCAAGCTGCGTCAGGTGGCCGGACAGGAATTGATCCACACCGAGCGCGGCGTCGGGTTCCGGCTTCAGCAGCCTGACGAGACGCGACAGAGCGCGTGACGCAATCGCTCCGGCGGACCCTCGTCGTCCGATTTGCGGCGACGATGGCTGCCGGCCTGGTCGTAGCGTCGGCGGGCATCTGGGTGGCGGCGTCGCAGGTGCTGCGCCACCAGCTCGATCAGGGTCTCACGGCGATGGCGTTCATCGCCGCCACCGAGGTGGCGCAAACCAGCAGGTGCGAGCCTGCGGCGCACGCCGTGGCGCTCGATGCGCTCCGCTACCAAAGCCAGATCAACCGCTTCGTCGTCTTCCGCGATCCCGCCTGTGCCGTGACGCGCGCGATCCCCGGCTGGGCGGCGGACCTTCCCGTCGACACCCTCGCGGCCACCACTGCGCGGAGCGACCGCCAGACCTTCAGCGAAGCCCGCTGGCACGACATGGACGTTCGGTCGACCTACCTGGCTGTGGCGGACGCCGACACCACGGGCCGCAGCCATGGCGTCATTCAGGTGGCTGCGTCGCTTGAGCCCGTAGAGCGACTACAGCGGCTGATGTTGTTCGCCCTGATCGGGATCGTGGTCTTCGGGACCGGGGCGACGCTGGTCGGGGCCGGGCGCCTGGCCGACTCCGCCGTACGGCCGGTCAAAGAGATTACGGAGCAGGCGACCCACATCGCCGCCGGCACGCTCGATCAGCGACTGGCGGCGCATGCCACCTCTCAGGAGTATCGCGGCCTGGTCGGCGTGCTGAACGGCATGCTCGACCGTTTAAGCAGCGCGTTCGCGATTCAACGCCGCTTCACGACCGACGTGAGCCACGAGCTCCGCACGCCGTTGACGGCGCTGCGCGGGGAAATCGAGGTCACGTTGCGCAACGAGCGGTCGCCGCGGGACTACCAACGCGTGCTGCACAGCGCCCTCGAGGAAATCGAGCGGATGACGACGATGACCGAGGAGCTGCTGCTGATCAACCGGATCGAATCGCGCCAACTCGCCTTGCGGCGGGAGCCCACCGACCTGCTCGCCGTGGCGCAGGAGGCACTCGAGGCCTTCCGGCACCGGATCGCGGAGAAGGAGCTGCGCACCGAGTGCGTGCGGGCGAATGGCGCGGTGGGGTCGGGGGGAGCAGTGGGGAAGGGTGGGGAGCCGGAGGTCGACGCCGAGCTGATCCGGCGGCTCCTCGACGAGCTACTGGACAATGCCATCACCTACTCCGAGTTTGGAGGCTCCGTGACTGTGCAGGTGCAGCACGCGGCGGATGTGGAGCGCGTCGTCGTCGAAGACTCCGGACCCGGCATCGCCGACACCGATCTGACGCACCTCTTCGAGCCGTACTTCCGTGCCGACCAAGCGCGCACGCGCGGTGCCGGCACCGGACTCGGCCTCACGGCGGCGCTCGCCATCGCCCGCCTCCATGGTGGAGAGATCCGCGCGATGAATCGTGCCGCAGGCGGAGCCCGGTTCGAAGTCGATCTGCCCCTGCCTGCGGGAGGCTGATCATGGATGCCGCACTACAGGAGGCCCTGCTGGCGGCGCGGGCCAGCTATCAGCGCGCGGCCAGCCCCCAGTTCTTCAGCGCGTTCTACAACCGCCTGTTCGAGGTGCGGCCCGACACGCGCCCCCGCTTCGCGAACACCGAGTTCGAGCGCCAGCACAAGCTGTTGCGCCACGCCATCGGCCTGCTCCTCAGCTTTCCGGAAGAGTCGGACCGCGAGCCGACGATACTGACGCGCCTCGCCGAGCGTCACAGCCGCCGCGACTTGGGCGTCGATCCGTCGCTCTATCCACCGTTTCTCGAGAGTCTCATCGATACGATCAAACGCTATGATCCGCAGTGTACGCCGGCCGTGGAGCAGGCCTGGCGCGCGTCCCTGGCGAAGGGGTTTGCCTACATGCAGTCCCGCTACTAACCGGAGGCCACCCGTGGCTGAGAAAGGGCCGCTCCTGGACCACCCGAAGGGCACGTTGCTGCTGGTCGCGATTTACGCCGTGCTGTTCGTGCTGAGCTGGTTCGGCGTCTATTTCCTTATCTACCTGCGCCGCGGCGGGGTGACTCCGTGAACGTCCCGTTCTACGAAAAGATCTGGATGTGGGCGGCGACGGTGATCATCGTCGTGTTCGCGCTGTCGGTGGCGATCGGGTACGGGGCCGGCGCGCTCCAGCCGCCGAGCCACGTGGAGACGATCGATCCCGGGAAGGTGTTCGGCGACCCGCGATTCGCGCAGCGGGGGGTGACCGTGACGGCGGGGGGCGCGACGGTCGTGGCGGTGGCGATGATGTTCACCTTCAACCCGGCCGAGATCCACGTCCCGGCAGGCAAGCCGGTGACGTTCCGGCTCACCAGTATCGACGTCACCCACGGCTTCGAAATCGTCGGGACCAACGGCAACACGATGGTCGTGCCCGGCTATATCAGCCAGTTCACCACGCGGTTCGCCCCCGGGGAGTACCTCATCGTCTGCAACGAGTACTGCGGCGGGGGACACCATCTGATGTCGGCGAAGCTCATCGCGGCAGCGGCGCCATGAACCGCCCCGACCGCCTTCCGCTGGCGAATTTCGCCGTCGCGATCACGGCGTTCGGCATCGCCGCCGCGATGGCGATGATGCAGGCGCTGTCACGCGCCAGCCTCGATCTGCCGTTCCGCTCGCCCAAGATGTACTACCTCTCCGTGACCGCCCACGGCGTGCTCATGGCGCTGGTGTTCACGACCTTCTTCATCATGGGGTTCGGGTATGTGGTGATGACGCGGACGCTGAACCGCCCCATCGCCACCCCGCGACTCGCGTGGACCGGGTACTGGGTGGCGCTCACCGGGACCGCGCTGGCGGCCGGAGCCATTCTCTCGGGTCACGCCAGCGTCCTCTATACGTTCTACCCACCGCTCCAGGCCCACCCGGCTTTCTACATCGGTGCCGCGCTGCTCATCGTGGGCAGCTGGTGCTGGTGCGCGACGACCATCCTCACCTATCGGGGGTGGCGCCGCGAGCATCCCGGCGTCCCGGCCCCGCTCGCGCTCCACGGCATGCTGGTGACGGCGATTCTCTGGCTGATCGCGACCGTCGGTGTGGCAGTCGAGGATCTCGTCCTTCTCATTCCGTGGTCGCTCGGCTTGACCAAGACGATCGACCCGATGCTCGCCCGCATGCTGTTCTGGTACTTCGGGCATCCGCTCGTCTATTTCTGGCTGCTGCCGGCCTACGTCGTGTGGTACACGATCTTCCCGCGCGTCGCGGGCGGCAAGCTGTTCAGCGACCCGCTGGGGCGGCTCGTGTTCATTCTGTTCCTGATCCTCTCGACTCCCGTGGGCTTCCACCACGAGTTCATGGATCCGGGGATTCCGGCGGGGTGGAAGTTCCTGCACTCGATGATCACGATGTGGATTCTGTTCCCGAGCTTCGTCACCGCGTTCACGATCACCGCGTCGATGGAGGTGGCCGGTCGTTCCCGGGGAGCGACGGGGTGGCTGGACTGGCTCGGGAAGCTGCCATGGCGCGATCCTACGTTCTCGAGCGTCGCGCTCGCCATGCTGTTGTTCGCCGTCGGCGGCATCGGTGGAGCGATCAACGCCTCCTACATGCTCAACTCGGTCGTCCACAACACGGCGTGGATCCAGGCCCACTTCCACCTGACGGTGGGGAGCGCCGTCGCGCTGACGTTCATGGGAACGGCGTATTACCTGATGCCGCGGCTGCTGGGACGTGAGCTCGAGTTGGGGCTGCTCGCGCGCGTGCAGCCGTATCTCTGGTTCATCGGGATGTCGCTGTTCTCGTTCTCGAACCACATCACCGGACTGATGGGCATGCCGCGCCGCGTCATGGAGGCCACCTACGGTGGCAATCCGATCGCCGCGCAATGGAAAGTGCTCACGGGGGTGTCGGCGGTCGGCGGCCTGTTCCTGTTCGCGAGCGCCGGCTTCTTCGTGCTGGTCATGCTGGGCACGTGGCTCGCGGGGAAGCGGCACGACCCGCAGCCGATCGAGTGGGCGGAGCCGCTGCATCCGGTGGCGGCCCAAACCACCTGGCTCGACCGGTACGGCCTCTGGACCATCGTCGCGGTCGTGATCGTATTGATCGCCTATGCGGTGCCACTATGGCAACATCTGCAGATGACCACGTACGGGTCGCCGGGATTCAAACCATTTTGACGGGGCGGCTTGGACTGCGGCGCTATCCGGTGGTGGTGCTCGCCACCACCGGACTCGCTGCGGGGCTGCTGGTGCGATTCGTCGTCGGAGACCCGGCCACCGCAAGCCGGGTTTTCTTTGCCACCCTCCTGCTTGGCGGAGTACCGCTCGTCGCTCGGACCGTCTGGGGGATGCTGCACGGCCGGTTTGCCGCGGACGTGGTGGCGGCGCTGGCGATCGTCGGTGCGGTGGCCTTCCGGGAGCCGTTCGCCGGAGCCGTGATCGTGCTGATGCAATCCGGCGGCGAGGCGCTCGAAGCGTACGCGATGCACCGGGCCACCGAATCGCTCGAAGCGTTGCTGGCCCGCGCCCCCAAGATCGCGCACCGCCTCACGGACGGGGTGCTGCACGACGTTCCGGTCGAGGACGTTCGCCCCGACGACATGTTGGTGGTGAAGCCCGGCGACCTGCTGCCGGTCGACGCGGTGGTCACGGCGGGAACGTCGGCCGTCGACCAGTCGGCGTTGACCGGGGAGCCGATCCCCATTCGGGCGCTCCCCGGCACCGAGCTGATGAGCGGCAGTGTGAATCTCGACGGCGCCCTCACCATTCGGGCATTGCGCCCGAGCGTGGAAAGTCAGTATCAGCTGATCGTCCGGCTGGTGGAGCGGGCGCGGGCCGAGAAGCCGCCCATCGTCCGGATGGCCGATCGCATCGCGGTCTGGTTCACTCCCGCCACGCTGCTCGTCTGTGGCGTCGCCTGGTTGGTGACCCACAATCCCGTGACGGTGCTGGCCGTGCTGGTCGTCGCCACCCCGTGTCCGTTGATTCTCGCGGCACCCGTCGCCGTGATCGCAGCGATCAGCCGGGCGGCCGCGAGCGGCATCATCGTGAAGAGCGGTGCCGCGATCGAGCAGGTCGGCCGGGCCCGCGTCGTCGTCTTCGACAAGACGGGAACGCTGACGCTGGGACGGCCGCTCGTGGAACGGGTTGCGGTGTCGAACGGGCGATCGGCCGACGAGCTGCTCCGCCTCGCCGCAGCAGTGGAACAGCTTTCCGGGCATCATCTCGGGCGGGCCGTCGCCGAGGCGGGACGGCGCCGCGGGCTGGCGATCCCGGCAGCCGTCGATGTCCAGGAGACCCACGGGCTCGGCGTCTCGGGGACCGTCGACGGGCACCAGGTCGAAGTCGGCTCAGCCATCTACCTCGTGAACCGGGGAATCGTCCTCACCGACGGCGTCAGCGACGAGACTGCCGCGTTCGTCGCGATCGATCACCACTACGCCGGATTCATCACGTTCGCGGACCGCCTGCGCCATCAGGTGCCGGCCTTGCTGCAACGCCTCGCACGGCTGGGTGTCGCCGATACCGTCATGCTCACCGGAGACCGGACGGAGCCCGCCGAGGCGATCGCGGCACAGGCGGGGATCCGTACGGTGCGGGCCAACCTGCTTCCGCGAGACAAGGTGACCGCGGTCCAGGAGCTCAAAGGCCACCGCGGCGCTGTCGTCATGGTGGGGGACGGCGTCAACGATGCCCCCGCCCTCGCCGCCGCCACGGTCGGCATCGCGATGGGAGAGCACGGCCCGGCGGCGTCGGCCGAGGCGGCGGATATCGTGCTGCTCGTCGATGACGTGTCGCGGGTCGCCGACGCCATCGCGCTCAGCCAGCGGATGCGCCGCATCATTCTGCAGAGTATCGGGATCGGTCTCGGCGTCAGCTTCGCGTTGATGATCGTGGCGAGTACCGGCCGCCTGCCCCCTTCGATCGGAGCGCTGCTGCAGGAAGCGCTCGACGCGCTCGTCATCCTCAACGCGCTGCGGGCGCGCGCCGAGAGTTGAAGCCCCTTCATGGTCGGCTCATGATCGCTTCACGAAACGCCGCGTACGTTGCGCGTGTGGCGTAGCGATCGGAAGGCAGGGCGGGTGCCCCCGGCACCGTGTGAGACTGGGCTCAATGGCTCGTTTCTGAAGGCCGATGCGCTACGCCACGCTGTTCCAACCGGGAGGACGCCATGCGCCACGAGGGACTGACGGTCTTCCTGCTGTTCTTCGGGCTCGCCCTTCTGGACGCGATCGGCACCGGGCATTGGGGACGCGCCATCTTCTGGGTCGCCGTGGGCGCGTGTTTTGTGCTGCTCGACCGGTGGGGGCAACGCCGGAACGTCACGACGCGTCGCGGAGGCCGTCCCTTCTGGACGTAAGCGGCCGGCGGAACACCCAGACGTAGACTGGTACGCCCAATCCCACAATCAACAGACCGAGTGCCGCCTGCTTCGGGTTGTGTCCCGCCAGGAGCAGCAGCAGCACGGCCACGAGCGCCAGGAAGAGAACCGGCGTGACGGGGTAGCCCGGTGTGCGGTAGAGCGCCCCGGGCGCCGCCGCCGCACGGCGGCGAACGACGAACAGCCCGGCGACGGTCAGTCCGAGGAACAGGACCGTGACGAAGATGAAATACGCTACGATCTGGTTGAACGATCCGGAGAGCACGAGCACCGAAGCGAGCGTCGCCTGAATGGCGATGGCGCGGGCGGGCGTCCCGAACCGCGGGTGCTCCGCCGCCACGGCCTTGAAGAACACGCCATCGCGCGCCATCGCGTAGTATACGCGGGGCAACGCCATCAGCAGTGCGAGCAGGCTGCCGAACACGGCCACGATGACGATCCCGGCAAAGATGCGTCCTCCCGCGGAGCCGAACAGCACGTCGCCGACCTGCGCGGCGAACGCTTCGCCGGATGTCACCTGCTCGAGCGGCACGAGATAGAGGAAGACCGCGCTCGTGAGGATGTAGACGGCGGCGACCACGGCCACGCCGAGCGCCAGGGCTCGCGGTACCGTTCGCGCCGGATCCCTGGCTTCGCCGGCGAGCTTGCTGATCTCCCACCAGCCGCCGAACGCGAAGAACGCCCCCACCAGGGCGGGAGCGAAGGCCCCCGGCAGCGGATCCGAGCCGGGATGCTGCGCGACGAACGGCAGGAAGTTCGACCAGTTCCCCGCGTGCAACGCGAGGGCCAGGACGGCGATGAGACCCAGGGCGGCGAGCTTGATGGCGGTGAACCACTGCATGATCCGGGCGCCGAGCCGCACGCCGATCACGTTCACACCCGCGAGCCCCGCGATCATCAGGACCGCCACGACCTTCTGCGCTCCGGCCGAGAGCGGAACGATGTAAGCCACGTAGCTCGCGAGGCCCACCGACAATGCCGCGGTGATCCCCGGGTCCATCACGAGCATGCACTTCCATCCGTACAGGAAGGCGACTGCCGGTCCGTACGCCTCGCGGAGGTAGACGTACCCTCCGCCGGCTTCGGGAAAACGCGCCGCCAGTTCGCCGTAACAGAGCGCGCCGGCGAGCGCCATCGCCGCCATGACGAGCCAGACCACGAGCAGCCAGAAGGGAGAGCCGAGGGAACGGGCCATCCCCGCGGGTGTGAGGAAGATGCCGACGGCGATCACTTCGCCGATGACGAGCGCGGTGACCGCGCGAACACCGAGTTGGCGAGTCAGCATGGGGGCAGAAAGCTGCACCCCCCCAGGATGATCTCAAGGAGCGATCAGGTCCGGTTCCTGTTGCTGAGGCCGGCGCCTGCAAGTGCCGCGAGGATCAGGTACATAAAGAAGCCGTACACGCAGGCCGGGTAGCCGAACACCGTTCCGGGCGCCCCCGGTGCGGGACACTTGACGGCGCCGGCGCCAAACAGCTCGCGATAGGAGAGCACACCCGAGAACGCGACTCCAAACAGGCTGACGGCGAGGATCAGCTGCAGAGCTCTCTTGGCAGTCATGGCGTCCCTCCGGGTTTCAACGGCGGAGCAATCACCGGCAGTCTCGCGCTCGCGGCGTGAAGTCCGCTTGAGACGACGCTGAGCCCGGCTTCATCCCGATCTCGGTGGCCCTCTCATCCCCGCTTCATCAGGTCTTGTCTTGAGTCGCGCGAGGTTTCGGTCACAAACCGGAGTCCGTGAGGGAGCCATGATCCGTACAGCACAGGTGAAGCGTGCAGCTGCGCCGCTTCCGATGCCGCGGGTACTGCGGGATGCGACGACGACACCTGACGTCGTCACCGTTCCGACCCGCACCGTTCTCACCCTCGACGGCGAAGGAGCCCCCGAGGGGCAGACCTTCCAGAACAGCGTCGCCGCGATCTACGGTGTGGCGTACGCCCTCAAGTTCGGCCGCAAGAACGCCGGCCGAGGCGATTTCAAGATCGGTCCGCTCGAAGCCCGCTGGTGGACAGACCATCCGCCACGCCGCTTACCCGACGTTCCGCGCGAGTCGTGGTGCTGGCAGCTGCGGATGGCCATGCCCCAGGACGTGAGTCGCGCCGAGCTGGCTCGCACGGTCGAGACCGCAACTCAAAAAAAGGGCGGGCGGTTAGCGGGCAATCCGGAGACTCGGCGCGTCACCCTGACCGCGCTGCCCGCTGCCCGTTGTGGCAGGGTGTTGCACATCGGGCCGTACGCCGACGAGGGCGCGAGCCTCGGACGCGTAGCGGCAGCCGTGAAAGAAGCATTGCTGACCCCCGGGCTGGCGCACGTGGAGGTGTACCTCAGCGATCCCCGTCGCACCAAGCCGGAAGCGCTGAAGACGGTGCTCCTGCTGGAGGTGGCCTGATGATCCGTCCCGTCGAGTTGCGGCTGTCGATGCTGATCGTGCTACTGGCGGTGCCGGTTCACCTCGCGAATCTCCTGCTTCCGCACATCTACCGTGACCCGGCGGTGGTGCTCCCTCAGAATCTGGGCACGGACGTCGTCACGTTGTGCGTCGCCATTCCGCTCCTGGGACTCGCAGCGGGCGCCATGCGCGACGGATCACTCCGCGCGCGGCTGCTCTGGCTGGGCGGGCTGGGCTACCTGGTCTACGCCTACGGGATGTACGCCCTGGGCGTGCGGTGGAACCCGTTGTTCCTCGCCTATCTGGCTCTGTTCAGTCTGTCGTTCTTCGCCCTGGTGATCGGGTTCCTGGGTACCGACGCGGCCGTGGTGCGCGTCCGCGCGACGCGCGTGCCGGTGCGGTCGGTGGCTGCCTATCTGATCGCCATTGCCGTGTTGGTGTCCGCCCTCTGGCTCAGAGAAGAGGTGGCAGCGCTGCTGAGCGGCACGGTGCCGCCGAGCGTCCAGCAGTTCGAAGCACCCACGAACATCGTGCACGTGTTCGATCTCGGGCTCGTGCTGCCGGCGATGGTAATTGCGGCGGTGCTGCTGTTGCGGGGCCGGCCGTGGGGCTACGTGCTGGCCGGCGCACTGCTCGTCAAGGCTTCGACCATCGGGCTGTGGGTCGCGGTGATGATCTGGTTCAGTGCCCGCGTTGGCGTGGGGACGCCTCCGGCGTATACGGCGTTTTTCCTCGCGCTGACGGTGGTCGGGGTTGCGTTGAGCTGGGTGTTCCTGGCGCGGATCGAGCGTACCAGCAGCGGTGTCGGTAGGCCGTATTCGGGAGGGGCTGTCCCGACGACCAGGACCGGTGACCGGTGACCACGTCAGTCCACCCCACCACCCGTCTCATCGAGCAGTTCATGCCGCACGCCGACTACCGGGAGCGGCACGAAACGATCATCCGCGCGCCCGCCGACGTCGTCTTCGATGTCGCCCGGCACTTCGACCCGCAGTCCATCCCGCTCGTGCGCGCGATCTTCTGGCTGCGCGCGGTAGTGCTGGGCGCGCAGCGGCCGGCCGCCGGCCTCTTTGCGAGCGGGCTGGTGGCGGCAACGAAGCAGCTGGGATGGGGCGAATTGGCGCTGGACCCCGGCCGGGAGCTCGTCATGGGCGCAGCCGTCCAGCCGTGGCAGGCGGACGTCACGTTTACCGCAGTCCCCGCCGACCGGTTCCTCAACTTCGCCGAGCCCGACCTGGTGAAGATCGTGTGGACCCTCGAAGCCGAGTCGCTCGGGCCGGCGCTCACGCGGTTCCGGACCGAGACGCGGGTGCTCGCGACCGACGCGGCGGCACGGCAGAAGTTCCGCCGCTACTGGCGCATCTTCGGCACCGGGATCGTGATGATCCGCTGGCTGCTGCTCCCGGCGCTGCGGCGCGAAGCGGAACGACGCGTGCGCAGCTGACGGTGCCGGTCAGCCCCTGCTGCGCCGGCGACGCACCGCCTTCTCGATCTCCACAACCACGAACACGACCGCGGACAGGCTGAGCGACAGGATCAATTCGACCGCCGTGAGCGGTTGCGTCTTGAACACCGAGTTGAGCGACGGAACGTAGAGCGTTGCCATCTGCAGGACGAACGTGAGTGCGACAGCCCCGAGCAGTGCCGGGTTGCTCCACAGCCCCTGTCGAAACAGCGATTCGCGCTCCGAACGGACTGCGAGCACATGCGCCATCTGCGACAGGGCCAGGACAGTGAAGGTCATGCTCTGCCAGTGGGCCGATCCGGTGTGAAAGGCCCAGGCCTGCGTGCCCAGCGTCACGCTGCCCATCAGGATGCCTACCCAGATGATGTGCTGCCATAACCCGTGGGCGAACAGGCTTTCGCGCGGAGACCGCGGTGGACGCCGCATCACGCCGGGTTCGGCAGGCTCGGCGGCGAGCGAGAGCCCGGGCAGGCCGTCGGTGACCAGGTTGATCCACAGAATCTGAATCGGCAGCAGAGGCATCGGCAGCGCCAGGACGGGCGCCAGCAGGAGGGGCCAGAGTTCGCCGATCCCCGTCGTCAGGATGTACTTGACGAACTTGCGGAGGTTGTCGTAGATGCGGCGGCCTTCCCGCACCGCTCCTACAATGGTGGCGAAGTTGTCGTCCACCAGAATCATGTGGGCTGCTTCGCGCGCGACGTCCGTACCGGAGCGGCCCATGGCGACACCGATATCCGCAGATCGCAGTGCCGGCGCGTCGTTCACGCCGTCCCCGGTCACCGCGACGATCTCGCCACGTGCTTGCAGGCTCTTCACAATCCTGATCTTCTGCTCGGGCGCGACACGGGCATAGACGCGAGTGCCACCCACGCGTCGCTCGAATTCTTCCGGGGAGATGCGCGCGAGCGCCTGCCCCGTCATGACCTCGTCACTGGGCTGGGCGATGCCCAGCCCCCGTGCGATGGCCGCCGCCGTCGCGGGGTGGTCCCCCGTGATCATGACCAGCTGGATCCCCGCCGTCTGACACAGGGCGACGGCCTCGGGAACCTCGGGGCGTGGAGGATCGATGAGCCCTACCAGTCCGAGCAGGACCTGGTCCGCCTCGACCGCTGCCGGCGAGAGGTCGACCGGCAGAGCAGGAAGGGTACGGTAGGCGAAGGCGAGTACCCGAAGGCCCGCACGCGCCATGTCACCCGCCACTTCCAGTGCCGCCGCCCGGTCGAGCGGAGCCAGGCCGGCCTCGGTCAGGCGGGAGACACACCCGACGAGCACCCGCTCCGGAGCCCCCTTGGTGAACGCGATGATCCGGTCGGCCTGCTGATGCAGCGTAGTCATGCTGGCGCGCTCCGACGAGAACGGGATCTCCCCGATGCGTGGCATATGCCGGGCGACCGTCTGCTGCTCGCGGCCGGCATCGGCGGCGGCGAGGAACAGGGCGACTTCGGTCGGATCGCCTTTGACCTCGCCATCCGGCCCTCGGGACGCGTCGTTGTTCAGCGCGAGCGCGCTCAGCAGGAGAGACCACGCCTCCCGGTCGTGACTCCCAGCCGGCACTTCCCGAACCAGGTGTCCCTCGACGTAGAACGCGTCGACGCGCATGCGATTTTGCGTCAGCGTCCCGGTCTTGTCGGAGCAGATATAGGTGACCGATCCCAGCGTCTCGACGGCCGGAAGGCGGCGGATGAGGGCGTTTCGCCTCGCCATTTTTCGAGCACCGAGCGCCAGCGACATGGTCACGACCGCCGGCAACGTCTCCGGAATTCCGGCCACGGCCATGCTGAGGGCCGTGAGGAACATGAGCCCGGGCTCCTCGCCGCGCAGTAGTCCCACGGCGAAGATCACGGCGCACAGCACGATGACGGCGATGGAGAGGAGTTTCCCAAAGCGGGCGAGACGTCGCTGCAGCGGGGTCCTGACTTCCTCGGCGTCCCGCAGCAGCGCAGCGATGCGTCCCAGCTCGGTCTGCATGCCGGTCGCCACGGCGACGCCGGTGGCACGTCCCTGCGTCACCAGTGTTCCCTTGTACGCCATGTCGCGACGGTCGCCGAGCGGCACGTCCGCTTCCGTCATGCGGGACGTCGTTTTCTCCACGGGCTGAGACTCGCCGGTGAGCGCCGCCTCATCGACGGTGAGCCGGACGACGTCGACGAGGCGCAGGTCGGCCGGGATCAGGTTGCCGGCCTCGAGCAGCACCACGTCGCCGGGAACGACCTCGGAGGCTGGTACGACCTGCGTTTCGCCGCCGCGGCGCACCCGCGCCACCGGGGCGGCCAGGGATCGCAGTGCTGCCAGCGCCCGCTCCGCCCGGTATTCCTGCGCAAATCCCAGCAGGGCGTTGAGCACCACGATCACGAGAATCGCCGCGACATCCTGTGGCTCTCCGAGCAGGCTGGCCAGCACGGCGGCGCCCAGCAACACGAGAACCATGGGGTCTGAGAATTGGCGCAGGAGCATCAACAGCGGGCTGCGGCGGTGTGCTTCGTCGATCGCGTTCGGGCCGTGGCGAGCGAGGCGATGCGCGACTTCGTGTGGATCGAGCCCCACCGGAGGACGGACCCGGAGCAGCTCGCCGGTTTCTTCAGGCGAGAGGAGGTGCCAATCCATGAAGGCTGGCTTGACTCAGCCCTGGCCCTCGAACGCGGGTGCCCGCTTCTCGAAGAACGACGTCAGCCCTTCGGCGAAATCGGGGCCGTCGGCGATACGCGCCAGCTGCTGCAGCTCTTCGTCGAGGTGATAGTCGAGGCGGTCGACGCCGGCCGCTGCATTCAGCAGCATCTTGGCGACGGCGTACGCGCGCGTTGGTCCTGCGGCGAGGCGCCGGGCGAGCGCCAGTACTTCGCTCTCGAACGACGCGTCGGGGAAGACGCCGGTGATCAGACCGGCAGCCTTCGCCTCCTGAGCCGAGAGGCGTGGGTTCAGGAACACGAGCTCCATCGCCTTCCGCAGGCCAACGAGGCGTGGCAGGAAGAAGGTCGAGCTCTCGGCGCCGGTGAGGCCGGTCTTGTGATACGCCCACTCGAACGACGAGCGCTCCGAGGCGGCCACCAGGTCGCAGGCCATGGCGATACCGAACCCGCCGGCCGCCGCAATGCCATCCACCGCCGCGATGAACGGCTTGGGAGCGCGCCGGATCTCGGAAATCGTACTGTGGATGTACTCGAGAATCTGCTTGAAGCTCTCGCCGTACCCTTGCTCGGGACCGCTGCCTTCCGGGTGCAGGTAGCCGAAGTCGCTGGCCACGCCGCGGTCGCGGACGTACTTGAGGTCCGCGCCGCTGCAGAACACGCTGCCGACGCCGCGAATTACGACACAGCGAACCGCGTCGTCCCGGGCGAACTGCAGTCCCGCCTTGCGGAAATCCTGCGCCATCGCGACGTCCATGGCGTTGAAGCGGTCAGGGCGGTCGAGCGTGATGATGCCAACCGCGTCCTCGCACGACATGCGGATGTGGTCCATGGCGTCCTCCGGAGCTCTCAGCAGATGCGGGGGAGGGGTTCGCCCTCCGATTCGACGAGCAGCCGTCGTCCAATTCCGGTATCGAGAATCACGCGGCCTTCATGCTCGGCGATGCACTCACCCACCAGCTCCGCGGCGCCGCCGAGTGGGTGCGCGCGGAGGGCTGCCAGCACACCCTCGGCCGCGTGGGCCCGCACGCCCAGGATCGCTTTTCCTTCGTTGGCGATCTGGAACGGGTCGAGCCCCAGCATTTCCGCGGCGGCCCGGACTGTCTGCGTCACGGGAACCGCCGGCTCGTGGATCACGATTCCCACGCCGCTCTTTTCCGCCATCTCGTGCAACGCGCTGGAAACGCCGCCACGCGTCGGGTCTTTCATCGCCGTGACCGACCCCGGCGCGGCCGCCAGGGCCGCGGCGATCAGGCCATTGATCGGCGCTACGTCGGAGCGCAGCTCGGCTTCGATCGCCAGGCCGTGGCGCTTCACCATGAGCGCCATGCCGTGATCTCCGATCGATCCGGTGAGCAGCAGCCGGTCGCCGGGGTGGAGCCCCGCGTCCGAGACGACGGCGTCGGCCAGGGCCACGCCCGAGGTGTTGATCACGATGCCGTCGAGCTCCCCCCGGCCCATGACCTTGGTGTCGCCGGTCACGATCGTGACGCCCGCCTCGCGACAGGTGTCCTGCATCGAGCGTTGGATCCGCTCGAGGTCGCTGCGGCGGAACCCTTCCTCGATGATCACCGCGCAGGTGAGGCCGAGCGGAGTGGTCGCTCCCATCATCGCCAGGTCGTTGACGGTGCCCGCCACGGCGAGGCGGCCGATGTCCCCGCCGGGGAAGAAGATCGGATGGACGACATGCGAATCGGTGGTCACGACCAGCCAGCGGTCGCCGACGCGCAGCGCCGCGCCATCGTCCATCGCGGCCAGTCCGATGCCGTCCACCGCCGCGGGGCCGAAGCCGACGGCGAGGGTCTCGGTGATGAGCCGGCGCATGGCCCGTCCGCCGGCGCCATGGCGCAGGGAGATCACGGCGTCCGCCCCGGCCGGCGTGGTGGTGGCGGTCATAGGTCGGGGTGTCCTCCGTACAGATGCCAGATCTTGCACGTCCCCTCGCTCGACACCATGCAGGCGCCGACCGGCGAATCGGGAACGCACTCCTTGCCGAACAGGGTGCATTCGTGCGGTGACGCGGTGCCTGCCATGATGCTGCCGCAGATGCACACCTGCGTGAGGGCGGATGGCGCGCGCGTCCAGAGCCGCCGGACGTCGATGTCATACTTGCGCCGGGCGTCGAGATGGGCGAATTCGTCGCGCAGCCGGAGGTTGCCGTTCGGGACATGGGCGATACCGCGCCAGTTCCCGCCCACCGTGCGGAACACCCGCCACAGCTGCGCCTGGGCGTTGCGGTTGCCTTCGGGGGTGACGCAGCGGGGGTACATGTTCTCGACCGCCGCTTTCCCGTCCCGCACCAGCTCCACCAGCTTCACGAGCCCACCGAGGATGTCGAGCGGCTCGAACCCCGCGACCACGACCGGGATCTTGTGCCGCTCGACGAAACGCTCGAAGATCGCGGATCCGGTGATGGTGGCCGCGTGTCCCGCGGCGAGAAACCCCTCGACCTTCGTTCCCGGCATCTCGGCCACGATCTCCATGACGGGCGGGATGTACTTGTGCGCGGAGAGCACCGAGAAGTTGGCAGGAGGATCGGCGAGGACGACGGCCGCCGTCGCGACGGCCGTCGTTTCGAAGCCGCTCGCGAAGAACACCACATCTTCGGTGGTGTCGCGCGCCAGCTCGACGGCCTGCGCGGCGCTGTAGACGACGTCGACCGTGGCGCCTTCGGTCTGCGCGTCGGCGAGCGACTTCACGCTCCCGGGGACTTTCAGCATGTCGCCGTAGGTGGCGATGCGGCGGCCATCCTGCGCGAGCACGATGGCCTCATCCACCTCGGGTACGTCGGTGACGCACACGGGGCAGCCGGGCCCCATGATCACATTCAGATCGCGTGGCAACACGCTGCGCAGACCGAACTTGGCGATCGCCTGCTCGTGGCTCCCGCACACGTGCATCACGGAGACCGGCGCGCGCCCGATCTCCGCCACGACGCGTTCGAGCGCGCCGGCCAGCGCCCGTGCCTTCGCGGGGTCGCGAAACCGCAGCTCCCGCGCACCGTCGGTCATCACGGTTTCAGGCACGGTCGCGCTCCCGCTCGCGGCTGGCGGCGATCTCGCCTCGCACGTCCGCGGCCATCATGTCCGTCTCCGTCTCCTTCAAGAGCAGCTCGTACAGCGCCAGCGTCTCCTGGATCTCGTTTGCCGGGATCTTGCGGATCGCGAACCCGACGTGATTCAGGATGTAGTCGCCCGGACCGACCGGCTCGTCGACGACATCGAGGCGTGTCTCACGCCGCACGCCGAAGAAATCCACAGTCGCCGTCTGCCCGTGGATGGCCACGACCCGCCCTGGTACACCCAGACACATGATGCCCTCCTACGGTTTCCCGGCGCTGCCGCCGACGGCCGCGGAGCGAGCGGACTCGAGCCGCTGTTTGAGAACGTCCCCCACGAGGATCGCTGCCGGGTAGAGGATTTCTTCCTCCGATTGTGCGTGCAGGGCGAGACGGTGCGCGAAATCCACGATGTCCGTCTTGCCCTCGGCGGCGGCGACTTCCTCGAGCTGCTGCAACGCTCCCTTGATCGCCCGATGCTCGTCGATCATCAAGGGCATTTCCGCTTTGAGACGCGCGACGAGCGGGAGCACCTCCGCCATGTCGGGTGTGACCTCATGGCGGGCGAGTCGCACCAGCAATCCCAGGGGAGGCATGGCATACTCGTCCTCCCGCAAAAAATGCGGGTGCATGAGCTGCGCCAGCGTGCGTGCGACCTCGCCGACCTTGCCGGGTTCCAGACTGACGTCGGCGAGCTCGCGGTGGAGCGACTCATGCTCGTGCCGGATCGAAGCAGGGATCTTCATGGGCGAACCTCCCGATCGAGCAGCGCCGTCGCGACCGCTGCCTGTCCGTAGCTGATGGCTCCGTCGTTGGGTGAGAGACGACGCGGAACGAGGACGCGAAGTCCCCGCTGCTCCAGGCGCCGGCGGACCCCTTCGGAGAGTCGTGCGTTCTGAAAGCATCCGCCGCCGAGCGCTGCCGTCGTCAACCCCCGATCGACCGCGCAGCGGGCGGCAAGCTCGGCCGCAGCCGCCGCAACACTCTCGTGGAACGCGGCGGCGAGCGCCCCCCGGTCCTTCCCGTGCGCGACGCTCTCCCCCAGCGCGGCGAGCAGCGGCAGCGGATCGAGCTCCCACGTTCCCGCAGGCGTCTGGCGCGCAGGGAACGGCAGGGGGGCAGCCAGCCGACTCCCCGCGAGTGCTTCGAGCTCCATTGCCGCCTGACCCTCGTACCGGGCAACCGTTCGGACGCCGAGGATCGCCGCCGCGGCATCGAACAACCGTCCCATCGACGACGCCAGCGGCGTGTTGAGACCCGCGGCGATCTGCTGATCGACGATCGCCAGCGTGTGGGTGTCGATCCCCGAAAACGCGGGGGCGAAGGTCCCCGCCAGGGACGGCTCGAGCGCGAGGTACCCTCGGGCGACCCGCCACGGAGCGCGGGTCGCGGCGTCGCCGCCGGGCAACGGGGCGTAGCGCAGCCGGCCGACGCGGGTGTATTCCGCGAGGTCCGCGACGAGGAACTCGCCGCCCCACACCTGGCCGTCGTCGCCGTATCCCGTTCCGTCGAACGCTATCCCGAGCGTGCTGCCGCCGTGTCCGTGCTCCGCCAGCACCGCGGCGATGTGCGCGTGGTGATGTTGCACCGCGATGATGCGATCGCACCCGAGCTCAGCGGCGAGATGGCTGGAGAGGTAGCCGGGGTGAAGGTCCCGCACCGCCACTTCGGGCCGGATGCGGAAGAGGCGCCGGAAATCGTCCAGCGTCGCCTGGAAGTGCTCCAGGGTCTCGAGATTCTCGAGATCCCCGATGTGCTGGCTGACCCAGGCACGGCGTCCGTGCACCAGGGTGAAGGTGTTCTTGAGCAGCGCTCCGACGGCGACGAGCGGCCGCGGACTCTCGAGCGGCAGATCGACCGGCAGGGGCGCGTAGCCGCGGGCGCGACGGATGAACAGCGGCGTGTCGCCCACGCAGCGCAGCACCGAGTCGTCGTAGCGGGCCGCGATCTCGCGGTCATGCAGCAGGAACGCGTCGGCGATCCCGCCGAGCCGTCGCAACGCGTCGTCGTTGGCGATGGCGATCGGCTCGTCACTGGCGTTGCCGCTCGTCATGACGAGCGGACGCCCGGCCTGCGCGAGCAGCAGATGATGCAGCGGCGTGTAGGCCAGCATTACGCCCACCGTATCGAGTCCGGGAGCGATCGAGCGGGCCAGCGGCGCGTCGGCATTGCGCCGCACCAGCACGATGGGGCGCTCGCGCGACGACAGCAGCTCGCCCTCGGCAGCCGTCGCGGTCACGAGCGCCCGCGCGTCGTCGAGGGTGCGCACCATGACGGCGAGTGGTTTCGCCTCGCGCCGCTTGCGCTCCCGCAGACGAGAGACGGCGTCTGCATTGGTGGCATCACAGGCGAGGTGAAAGCCGCCGAGTCCCCGGATCGCCACGATCAGGCCGGCGCGCAGCAGCCGCGCGGCGGCGGCAATCGCCTCGGTGCCGGTGCGGCTCGCCGCAGCACCGTCCGCATCCCCCTGGAGCCATACGTGCGGTCCGCACCGTGGGCAGCTATTCGATTCGCTGTGAAACCTGCGGCCGGCGGGATCGTGGTATTCGCGTTCGCAGTCGGGGCATTGCGGGAAGACCCGCATGCTGGTGCGCTCCCGGTCATACGGCATCGCCTCGATGACGGTGAAGCGCGGGCCGCAGTCGGTGCACGTGATGAACGCATAGCCGAAGCGGCGGTCCCGGGGATCACAGAGCTCCCGTTCGCACGCCGGGCAGAGCGCGACATCGGGGGATACCGGTTGGCGCCGCTCAGAGTTCAGGCTGCTGGTCCGGATCTCGAACGCCGTTCGCCCCGCCGGGGGCAGCGACTCGACCTCCACGCGCTCGATGCGGGCGAGGGGCGGCGCCTCGCGCTGCAGCGCGGTACGAAAATCGACGATCGCGGCGGTGGTGCCTTCGATCTCGATCTCCACATCGCCGGCGTTGTTGCGCACCCACCCTCCGAGGCCGTGCCGCAGCGCCAGCCGGTGCACGAACGGCCGGAACCCGACGCCCTGGACGACGCCGGTCACGCGCAGCCGGGCCGCGTGCGACACGGGGACCAACGCGCTCACGACGGCATCCGGGCACGGGTCCGGTCGCGTACGAAGCGGTACCACGGCTCCAGCCCTCCCGGGGTGAGCGCGGACGTCGTCAGGACCTCGAGGGCGGGATTGACCTGGCGGGCGAACGCGACTGCCCGCTCCAGCTGAAACGGGACATGCGGGAGCAGGTCCAGCTTCGTGAGCACGAGGGTGCTCGCCCGCTGGAACATCGTCGGGTACTTGACGGGTTTGTCTTCCCCCTCGGTCACGGAGAACAGCACGACCTTGGCGTTCTCCCCGAGGTCCCAGTTGGCGGGGCACACGAGGTTGCCGACGTTCTCGATGAACAGGAGATCGATCGATGCGAGGTCGATCGAGTCGAGGGCCGCGAGGATTTGACTGGCATCGAGGTGACATGCGCCGTGGGTCACGACCGCCTGCACGACGCGGTCGGTGTGGCGCGCCAGTCGATCGGCGTCGTTCTGGGTCTGTACGTCCCCGGTGATCACCGCGAGATCGAGCTCGGGCCCCAGGTCCTGCAGCGTGCGCTCGAGGAGCAGCGTCTTCCCGGCGCCGGGGGACGACACGAGATTGAGCGCCGGGACCCGCGCAGCCCGCAGTCGCGCCCGCACCTGTGCCGCGAGCGCGTCGTTCCGCGCCATCACCCGCTCACGGACTTCAATTGTCCGGACGGCCATCGTCGACCTCCAGGAAAGCCAGGCGCAGGACATCCCCGGAGCGTCGCAGAATCACCGGGCGGGCGCCGGAGAACGGCGGCTCGGCGAGCAGCGTCTCGAGACAGAACTGCAGATTCGCGATTTCAACCCCGGCGTCGTCTCCCACCTCGAGCCCGACCGCCCGTACCGCGGCCGCGCCGCTCGTGCCGGTGCGCTCTTCGGTCATGCGACACACCTCGAGCGCGACCCCGAGCTCATGCATGGATGGCGGTCTCGGCGGTCCGGGAGACATGCCCCCAGTCGCTGAGGCGGCGCAGCGCGGCCGCGAGAAGATCGTCGACCCGGTGAGCGACGGATGCACTGAGCCCGCAGTTCATCTCGACTCGTGCGGGCTCGAGGCCGATGGCGACGGTCTCGCGCGGCAGGGTGCCACGCAGCTCGGCCAGGGCCAGTACATCCTGGAGCGAGACCTCGTGCGGCGAGATCCTGGTCGCGAGGTAGCGAGGGATCTCATCACGCTCCAGCGTGTGCAGCGTCCCCGCCGGGGCGCCGCGCTCGATGGCGTCGAGCAACAACAGCCGCGCGGCCGATTCGATCGCCGGCAGGAGTGCGAGTCCCCAGGTCCCGCCATCCACCAGCTCCACCTCGCCGCTCAAGCCGGCACTCACCGTACGCAGCGACTCCAGGGCGACCAGGCCCAGGCCGTCGTCGGCCATCAGCGGGTTGCCGAGGCCGATCACCACCGTCGGCCCCTCGGGGGGGCTACTTGGGTTGATCCACATACTCGACGTCGGTGCGCACGAACCGTCCGCCACTGACGATCGACGAGATGGTTCCGGTCCGCTCCAGCAGGTCTGCGCGCAGCGCGAGGTAGAGATGGATCGGGATGAAAATCAGAAATACCCACGTCAGGACGTGGTGCACGAAGTGCACGATCTGGATCCCGCCCAGCAGCGGCACGACCCATCCGAACAGCGTGTACCACAGCCCCCCCGGGCGCGACTGGCCGTACATCGCGAACCCGGTGACGACCTGGATCGCCGCGACCACGTACATCCCGGTATAACTGAACTGCTGCAGTGGATTATGGCCGAGATAGTGCGGCGCCTTCTCGGGCTGAATCATCAGGTAGAATTTCACCTGCTTCCAGGCATTCACCCAATCGCTCTTGCGTACCGGAAACAGTGCGCGCCAGCGCTCGAATTCATTGCCCGCGAACAGCCAGTAGAGCCGGACGATGGCCGTCGCGATGAGCACGCCGGCGGCGGCGAAGTGGATGAAGCGCACCCACCCCATCAGAAAGTGCGCACTCGCTTCTCCGCTCGTCATGAAGTAGGGCCGGCCGATGTAGAGCCCGGTGACGACGAGTACGACGATGCATAGCACGGCCACCCAGTGCATCGCCCGAACCGGCCATTCCCACAGGTACACCCAGTGATAGTTGCCCGACGGCGGCGGCACCTTGTGCGCGAGCGAAATGACGGGCCGGGGCCGCGGACCCGGCGGCGGCTTCTGGGGAGGGGTGCTCATTGGACCTTCACCGACGTCACTTCGCGCCCGGTGGCATCGAGCACGTGGACGCCGCACGCCATGCACGGGTCGAACGAGTGGATGGTGCGGAGGATCTCGATCGGCCGTTCGGCGTCGACGAGGGGATGGTGGTCCATCAGGGCGGCTTCGTAGGGTCCCGGTTGTCCCTGTCCGTCGCGCGGCGAGCAATTCCAGGTGCTGGGGACGACACACTGGTAGCGGGAGATCCTCTGGTTTTCGATCTGCACCCAGTGCCCCAGGGCGCCGCGCGGCGCGTCGAGATAGCCGTACCCTTGCGCCTTCGCCGGCCATTTCTCCGGATCCCACTTCGAATTGTCGAAGGTGCGGACGTCGCCGTTCTTGATCCGATCGACGAGCTTGCCGTACCAGACCTCGAGCCGCCGCGCGAGCAGCACGGTTTCCATGCCGCGCGCCGCGACCCGACCCAGCGTGGAGAACAACGCCGCCGGACCGACGTTGAGCGTGTCGAGGACCGCCTTGACGAGTTCGCGCACGTCATTGTGGCCCGCGGCATAGGCGACGAGCATGCGCGCCAGCGGCCCCACCTCCATCGGTTTGCCGTCGTAGCGGGGCGCCTTCATCCACGAGTACTTCTTCTCGCCTTGCAGATAGGTCCATGGGGTCTTGGGCCCGGAGTACTTGGCTTTCGTCTCGCCTTCGAAGGGGTGGAGTCCGGCGCCGTCGCCCTTGGAGTACTCGTACCAGGAGCTGTTGATGAACTCCTTCACCTGGTTCTGGTCGTACGGCACCACCTTGGAAAGGTCCTTGTTCAGGACGATGCCGCGCGGGAAATACAACGAGTTGAGATCGCGGACGTCGGTCTCCGGGAACTCGCCGCACGCGAGATAGTTGCCTGTCCCGCCGCCGATGGCTCCCCATTCCTTATAGAAGCCGGCGATGGCGACGAGGTCGGGCCAATACACCTCCTCGACGAACCGGCGTGCCCGTCCGATCATGTCGTGGATGTCGGCCAGCTTCGCCGCGTTGATGGTGACGCGACCATCGAGGTTGATGGCCGACGCCATCCCGCCCACCAGGAAGTTGGGGTGCGGGTTCTTGCCGCCGAAGATCGTGTGCAGCCGAATGACGTCCCGCTGCCAGTCGAGGGCTTCGAGGTAGTGCGCGACGCCCAGCAGGTTCACGGCGGGGGGCAGCTTGTACGCCGGGTGACCCCAGTAGCCGTTGGTGAAGATGCCGAGCTGGCCGCCCGACACGAACGTCTTGACGCGGTTCTGGACTTCGCGGAAGTACGTCTCCGAGTTGTTCGGCCACGGCGAGATCTTCTTCGCGATCGCTGCCGTGTCCGCCGGGTTGGCGGAGAGCGCGCTGACCACGTCCACCCAATCGAGCGCATGCAGGTGGTAGAAGTGCATCACGTGGTCCTGCACGAACTGCATGCCGTGGATCAGATTGCGGATCGTGTTCGCGTTTGCAGGGATCGTGATGCCGAGCGCATCCTCCACGGCGCGGCAGCTCGCCACCGCATGCACCACGGTGCAGACGCCGCAGATCCGTTGCGTGAACGCCCACGCGTCGCGGGGATCGCGTCCCTGCATGATGATCTCGATACCACGGAACTGCGTCGACGTCGCCCAGGCGTTGGTGATGCGGCCGTTCTCGGCCTGTGCCTCGATGCGCAGGTGTCCTTCGATCCGGGTGATGGGATCGACGACGACCCTAGTGCTGGCCATGGCCGCCTCCTTCGCCTTTCGTCGGGGTTTCGATGACCGGGAGATTGCGGCGTGCCCGCATCTGGTGCACGCCGGTGGCGATCGCGTGTGCGGCGACGCCCGCCGTCGCGCCGATCGCCAGCGCCGCGCCCAGCGTATCGGCGTAGCGCTCGACACCGAAGCCGGCCACGTTCGGGAGGCGCCCGTAGAACGGCGTCATCGCATCCCAGAAATTCCGCTCGGTGCAGCCAAGGCAGGGGTGCCCGGCGCCGATCGGCCAGTTGGTGCCACCGTTCCACTGGAAGACGGGGCAGGGCGAGAACGTCGCCGGCCCCTTGCAGCCGACGTGGTACAAGCACCAACCCTTGCGCGCCGCGTCGTCGTCGAACTCCTCCACGAACTGCCCGGCGTCGAAGTTGGCGCGCCGCGGACACTGGTCATGGATCCGCGCGCCATAGGCGAACAACGGCCGGCCCTCGTAGTCCGTCGCCGGCAGCCGCCCGAAGCTCAGGTAATGCACGACGGTGGCGGTGACGACATCGGCGATCGGCGGGCAGCCGGCGATGTTCACCACCGGCTTGTCCTTGACGATGTCGCCGACGCCCACGGCGCCGGTCGGGTTGGGTCGCGCCGCCTGGATGTTGCCCCAGTGGGCGCAGGCTCCGATGGCGATCACCGCCTTGGCGCCTTTCGCTCCCTCCTCGAGAATCTCCTTCACCGGCCGTCCGGCGATCGTGGTGTAGATCCCGCCATCGTTCAGCGGCACAGACCCAGTCACCACGAGCAGATACTCGCCGTTGTTCTTCTCCATGGCCTGCTGCAACGCCTTCTCCACGGCGAACCCCGCGGCGGCCATCAGGTTCTCCTGGAAGTCGAGCGAGACGACGTCGAGGACGAGGTCGCCGATCGTCGGATCCGCGGAGCGCAGCACCGACTCGGTGCAGCCGGTGCATTCCTGCAGCGAGAGCCAGATGACGCTCGGTCGCTTGACCGCCGTCAGCGCGCGCGCGATGCGAGGTGTCGCGAGCTCGCCGAGACCCAGAATCGCGGCCATCTGGCCGCAGAACGTCAGGAACTCTCGTCGACTGACTCCCCGGTGTTGGAGGTACTGGTCCAAGGTCTGACCTTCGGCCCAGGGATGCGCGGTGGGGAAATACATGGCAGGGCCTCCGCATGGAGCGGTGGATGGAATTGTCCCTCCACAAATACCGACTAATGAGGAAGGCAACAACCAAACCGGAATGAAGAGAGCTTTATGCTTGCCTCATGATCGCTCAAGGAGGTGGCGGCGAAACTAGAGCCGATGCTTCGAGGAGCGTGATGTGGAGCTGGAGCAACTGATCGCCACCGAGCAGCGGCTCGACGCGGCCCTGCGTCGGGCGCGTGAGGAATGCGCGCGCGTGGTTGCAGATGCCCGCGAGGCAGCGCGGCGTGTCGAGGAGGCGCTGGCAGCCGAGATCGCAGCGGCCGCGGCGGCGGCCGCTGCGGTGACGGCGACGGAGCGGCAGCGGCGTGAGGCAGAGATTGCCCGTGAGGCAGCGGACCGAGTGGCGCACTACGACGCCGTGCCCGGCCCGCGGATCGATACGCTGGCGCAGGATGTCGTGAGTCAGCTCGTGTCGCAGGGTGCGACGTGATCATCGCCATGGCGAAGGTGCGGATTCTCGGGCCGCGTGAGCGACTGGAAGACGTGCTGCGCGTGTTGCAGGACCTGAGCCTCGTCCATCTGTCGGCCCCCGAAGCGGCACCCCTCACGCACGCCGAGCTTACGGCGGCGCAGGAACGGGAGCGGCGGCACCTCGCGGCGGCGCTGGCGGACGTCGAACATGCGCTTGCGGCGTTGGAGATCCGGGAGGAGGCGACGGCGGTGCCGCCGGCCGTGAGCCGGGCCGACGTAGGGCGCTGGGCCCGGCTGGCGTGGCACGTACGTCGTGAGACGGAGCGTCTCGCCGCCCGAACTGCTTCTATAGAAGAAGAGCGGGCCCTGATCATGAAGTACCAGCAATTCTTCTCCGCCTTTCGCGCCCTGCTGCAGAGCGAGGCCCAGTGGCCCAACGCGACGGCTTATCACGTGCTGCTCAAGGGGGGCGACACCGCCACGATCCCTCAGCTGCGCGCGAGCCTGCAAGCCACGATCGGCCAGGAGTTTCAGCTCTTCAGCCAGCCGCTGCCGAGCGGGGAGACCGCGGTGCTGCTCGTGGTATCGGCCCAGGGAGCGGGGCGGGTCGAGCGGCTTCTCGCCGAGGCCCGGGTGCAGGAGATCCCCGTCCCGGAAGCCTACGGCGGCAAGTCCCTCACCGACGCGATCCCCCGCATGCTCACACGCCTGGGGGAGATTCCGCGGGAGCTGCAGCAGATCCGGGAGCGCCGCCGCACCCTGGCCCGAGACCACGGAGCCACGTTGCGAACGGCGCGGGCCGCGCTGCACGACCGGTTGGTGGCGCTCGCCGCCCTGCCGCTGACCGGCGTCACCTCGCGGGCATTTGTGCTGGAAGGGTGGGTGCCGGCGAGAGCCAGGCGCACGCTCGATACTGGGCTCAGCGCCGCCTTCGGGGACGAGGTGGTGGTGAGCGAGGTGTCGCGCGAGGAATGGGAGTCGGAGCAGGCGCCGGTCGTCCTCTCCAATCCGCGGCTCTTCCGCCCCTTCGAGACGCTCGTCGGATTGATGCCGCTGCCGCGCTACGGTTCGATCGATCCGACGCCGTTCGTCGCCGTCTTTTTCCCGGCCTTCTTCGGCATGATGGTGGGAGACATCGGGTACGGTGTCGTCCTGGCGGCGCTCGGTCTCGTGCTGCACGCCCGCTCCCGACCGGGCACGACGCTGCGCAACGTCTCCGAAATCATCGGTCCCTGCGCCCTGTTCTCGATCATTGCGGGCGTGCTGTTCGGGGAGTTCTTCGGCGACCTGGGGCGGCGCTGGTTCGGGATGCGGGCCCTGCTGTTCGACCGTGCCGACGCGTTGATCCCGTTCCTGCTGCTGGCGGTCGCCATCGGGGTCGTGCACGTGCTGCTGGGCCTGGTGCTCGGCGCCGTGAGCGCGCGGCGTCATCCGCGTCAGGCGATAGGTCGCGGTGTATCGGCCGCGATGGTCGTGCTGGTCATCCTCGCCTTGCTCGCGGCCGTGGACGTACTGCCCCGGCGATTCTTCACGCCGGTCGTGATCGGTCTCCTGGTAGCGTTCCCGGTGCTCATCGTGCTCGAAGGGCTGGTGGCGCCGATCGAGCTGCTCACGACCCTGGGGAACATCCTCTCCTACGCCCGTATCATGGCGCTGGGGGTTGCCTCGGTGATGATGGCCGTCGTGGCGAACAAGATGGTGGGCGCGATGGGCAGCGTCGCGGTCGGTATCGTCTTCGCCCTGCTGTTTCATCTCGTCAACTTCGCCATCGCGATGTTCACCCCGACGATCCACGCGCTGCGCCTGCACTACGTGGAGTTCTTCGGGAAGTTTTTCTCCCCCGGCGGCGTGCGCTATCAGCCGTTCGGTCACTGGACGCGCGTGCCGGCACGACCGCGTCCCGCACCCCGCAATTCGAGGCAGGCTGCATGAACACCGTATTGACGACTCTGGCGGCCGCGCTCGCCGTTGCCATCCCTGCTCTGGCGACCGCCTGGGCCCAGTCCCGGATTGGTCCCGCCATCTCGGCCTCCATGGCGGAAAAACCGGAGCTCTCCACGACGGCGATCCTGCTCGTCGCCATCCCGGAAACGATGGTGATTCTGGGCTTCGTCGTCGCCGTGGTCATCCTGGTGCGAGGCGGGTGAGCGGAACTCCCGATGGGCCTGCCGCATCTTCTCGAGGCGCTCGAGCGGGATGCCAACGGTGAAATCGCGCGGCTGCTCGCCGCGGCCGAGACCGAGGCCACCCGCATCACGACGGAGTCCAGTGCCGCCGTGGCGGAACGTCGCCGTATGGCGGCGGACGAATCCGATCGACATCGCCAAAGCGAGGTGGAGCGGGCACTGACGATCGCCCGCCGCGCCGCGCGCCGGGCCACCCTCGACGCCCGGCAGCGGTTGCTGGATCGCGTGTTCGCGGCCGTCGCCGGGCAGCTTCCCGCCGCGCTCCAGCTGCCCGCGTACCAGCAATCTCTCTCTGCCGCCCTCGAGCGGGCGCTGGCTGCGGTGGGTGCCGGGCCGCTCGTGATTCAGTGCACGCCGGCGCTGCTACCGCTGCTCGAGCGGTTGAGGAAACCCGACGAGGTCACGATCGTCGCCGATGCGAACATCGGTAACGGGTTCGTCGTCCGTGTCCCGGACGGCACTCTGGAAGTGCTGGACACTCTGGAAGAGCGCCTGGAGCGTCAACGTCCACAGCTCACCCGACGGGTGATCGCGCAACTGGGAATCGACCGATGAGCCGCTGGGACGACGTGAATGCGCGGGCCCGCGGGCTCAGTACACATCTCCTGTCGGCCAGCGAGCTGCAGCTCTTGTCGCGCACGACGGGCCTCGCGGCACTGGTGAACGAGCTGGGACGACGCGGGTTTCCGGTGAGCGTCGAACCGATTCCCACACCCGCCGAGGTGGAGCTTGCCGTGCGACGTTCGGCTTCCGCCGCGCTTGGCACCCTGGCGCGCTGGGCCGGGCGGCGTACCCCGGCCCTAGCTGTCATTTACGAAGACGAGGATCGCAAGAGCCTGCGCGCCATGGTTCGTGGCGCCGCCGGCGGTGCGGCCACAGAGGCGCGCCTGTCCGGCCTGATTCCGACGCCCGCGCTGCCGGAGCGAGCGCTCGAGGAGCTGGCGCGCCAGGCATCGGTGGCCGCCATCGCGACGCTGCTCCTGGTGTGGCACAACCCCTATGGACAGGCTCTGGCGCCGCTCGCCCGGACCGCCCAGCCCGATTCGTTCGCCATCGACCTGGTGCTGGATCGGACGTTTGCCGCCCGCGCGTTGTCCGCCGCACGGCCCGCGGGCGCCCAGCTGCTCGGATTTGTCCGCGAGACGGTCGACATTGCGAACGCCATCACGGCGATCGTGCTGTCATCGGCGGGGAGGGACGTCACCCCCAAGGAGGCGTTTCTTCCGGGCGGCGACCGTGTGTCGATCGGGGCGTTCGAGGAGGCCGCGGCCGCAGGCGGGCCCGTCGCCGCGGGAGTGCGGCTCGCTCGGGCGTTTGCGCCGGGCCCCCTCTCTTCCGCGTTCGGCGACCTCGCAGCCGATCCCGCTGCGCTGGAGGACGAAGTGTTGCGCATCCGGGTGCGCGCCCTGGCGCTGCGCGTGCGGCTGGAGCCGCTTGGCCCCGCGCCGGCGTTGTGGTTCGCGCTGCGGTTGCGGGCTCAAGTGATCGACCTGCAGCGGATCATCTGGGGCGCGGCGCTCGCCGCTCCGCCCGCGGACGTCGCCGCGGCTCTGGTCACGGCCGGATGAGCTACGCGGTGCGGGTGATCGCGCGGCCTCCGGTGGCCTCGGGGTTCAGCCTCGCCGGCGTGCGGGTCGAGGAAGCGTCCGATCCGGCGGAAGGCGCGGGGCGGTTGCGCGAGCTGTTGGACGACCCTGCGGCGGGCGTGGTGTTGCTCGAGGACTCGTTCTACGACGCGCTTCCCGACGACCTGCGCGTCGAGCTGGGCCGGCGCCCGCTCCCCATGGTCGTGCCCGTCCCCGGGCCGCAATGGGGCGAGCGGCGCACCGGCGCGGAGGCCTACATCGTGGAATTGCTGCGGCAGGTGATCGGTTACCGCGTGAGGCTGCGGTGAGTGACACTCCGGTCGTCGTGCGCATCAGCGGGGCGCTCGCGGAGGCCGAACCGCTGGGCGGTGCCTCGCTCTACGAGCTGGCGCGCGTCGGGCACCAGGGCCTCCTCGGTGAGGTGATTCGCGTCGCCGGCCAGCGCGCCACGATTCAGGTCTATGAGGAAACGAGCGGGTTGGCGGTCGGCGAGCCGGTCGCCCTGACCGGCCAATCGCTGACCGTCGAGCTCGGTCCCGGACTGCTCGGCTCGGTGCTCGACGGGGTGGGTCGGCCGCTCGCAACAGTCGCCCGTGCGACGGGGGACTTCGTGCGGCCCGGCGCCGCCGCGTCGACCCTCGACCGGGAAACACAGTGGGCATTCACCCCCCGCGTCACCCCGGGGACGCGCGTCGGCGGCGGCGACGTGCTCGGAACCGTAATAGAGCGCGGGGGATTCGTTCACCGCGTGCTGGTCCCGCCCACCGTCTCGGGGCTGGTCGCGGCGCTGGATGCCGGGAATTACACCGTCACCGACCCGATCGGCCGGCTCGGGGATGGGACGTCGCTCGCGCTCTCGCATACCTGGCCGGTGCGACAGCCGCGTCCGATCGCGCGACGCCTGCCGCTCGGGGCGCCGCTCGTGACCGGGCAACGGGTGTTCGACTTCCTGTTTCCGGTCGCCGAAGGAGGGAGCGTGGCGGTCCCGGGCGGCTTCGGGACGGGGAAGACGGTGATCGAGCAATCACTCGCCAAGTACGCCGACGCCGACGTGGTGATCTATGTGGGATGCGGCGAGCGGGGCAATGAGATGGCGGAAGTCCTGGAAGAATTCCCGAGGCTCATGGACCACCGCTCGGGGAAGCCGGTCATGGATCGCACCGTCCTGGTCGTCAACACCTCGAACATGCCGGTGGCCGCGCGGGAGGCGTCCGTCTACCTCGGCGTGACGATCGCCGAGTATTACCGCGACATGGGGTATCGGGTCGCCCTGATGGCGGACAGCCTGTCGCGCTGGGCGGAGGCGTTGCGGGAGATCGGCGCGCGGCTCCAGGAGATGCCGGGAGAGGAAGGCTACCCGACGTACCTCGGAAACCGGCTGGGGAAGTTCTACGAACGGGCCGGTCGAGTCCGGGCTCTTGGGGACCCGGAGCGCGACGGCGGGCTCACCGTGATCGGCGCGATTTCGCCGCCGGGAGGAGACTTCTCGGAGCCCGTGACGCAGGCGGCATTGCGGGTGGTGGGCGCCCAGTGGGCGCTCGATCCGGCGCTTGCGCACCAGCGGCAATTCCCGGCGGTGGACTGGGAGACGAGCTACACCCTGTACGGCGACGTGACCGCGGGGTGGTTCCGGGAGCACGTCGGCGCCGATTGGGGCGAGTTGCGCGCCGGGACGATCGAGCTGCTGCAACGAGACCGGGAGCTGCGTGAGATCGCAGAGCTGGTCGGCCCCGAGGCGCTGCTCGACGCCGACCGGCTGTTGCTCGAATCGGCCCGCACCATCCGCGATACCGTGCTGGGGCAGAGCGCGCACGACCCCAACGACGCGACGTCGAGTCTCGACAAGACCTACCGGCTCGCCGGAGCGGCCCTCGAGGTGTACCGGGCGGGACGGCGGGCGCTCGATGGCGGCGGGACGTTCGAGCGGCTCGACCTCGCCACCCCGCGTCGGCTTCTGGCGGCGGCGCGACGCGCACCACCCGATGAGGTGGCGGCGCGGACCGACGCTGCCCGGCACAGCGCGGAAGTGCTGGCTCAATGACGACCGTAGTGCGGCGGTATCACGGAGCCGCGGCGGCGGCCGGTCCGCTTCTCTATCTGCGGCGCACCCCGACGGTCGCGCTCGGCGAGTGGGTGGAAATCCGAGTCCCCGGACAGTCGCCGCGCCGCGGCCAGGTCATCGATGCCGGGCGCGACATCACCGTCCTGCAGGTGCTCGAGGAAACGATGGGATTGCCGCCGGCCCGGACCGAAGTGACGCTCACCGGGTTCGGGGCGACTGCGACCGTGGGCCGGGAGCTTCTGGGGCGCGCGTTCTCGGGTGCCGGAGACCCGATCGACGATCTGCCCGCGCCGCTGGGGGACGCAACGCGTCCCGTTTGGGGCGCCCCGCTCAATCCGGTGCGTCGCGCCCGGCCGCGGGACTTCATCGAGACCGGTATCTCCGCCCTCGATGGCATGAACACGCTGGTCCGCGGGCAGAAGCTCCCCGTGTTCTCGGGCTCCGGCCTGCCCGCCCTGGAGCTCGCCGCCCGCATCGTCGAGGGGGCGCGGGCGCCACGCGGCGAGGCGTTCGCCGTCGTGTTCGCGGGCGTCGGGATCACGGCGCGCGAAGCGGACGAGTTCCTCGAGCGGATCGAGCGCAGCGGAGCCGTCGAGCGCAGCGTGCTGTACCTGAACCAGACCCGCGACCCGACGATCGAGCGGCTGCTCGCGCCTCGGCTGGCTCTGACCGAGGCGGAGTTTCTCGCGTTCGAAGCGGGGATGCACGTGCTCGTCGTGATCGCCGACATGACCCACTACTGCGAAGCGCTGCGCGAGATCGGGACGGCGCGCGAAGAGCTTCCCGGCAGACGCGGGTATCCTGGCTACATGTACACCGACCTCGCGAGCCTGTACGAGCGCGCCGGCATCGTGGCCGGGGGCCAGGGATCGGTGACGCAGCTCCCGATTCTGACGATGCCGGACGACGACATCACGCACCCGATTCCCGACCTCACCGGATACATCACCGAGGGCCAGGTCGTGCTGAGCCGGGAGCTGCACCGTCGCGGGGTCTTTCCCCCCGTCGACGTGTTGCCGTCCTTGTCCCGGCTGATGAACGCCGGCATCGGGGCGGGGAATACGGTACCGGAGCACCGCGAGTGGGCCGACCAGCTGTACGCCGTGTACGCCAGGGGTCGGGACGCGCGACTGATGGCGGCGATCGTGGGCGAGGCCGGCCTCACCGGCGCCGACCGTCGCGCGCTGCAATTCTCGGAGCGCTTCGAAGCGCAGTTCATCGGACAAGGGCCGGTGCGGCGCACGATCGCCGAGACGCTCGAGCAGGGGTGGCAACTGCTTGAGGCGTTGCCGCGCGAGGACTTGCTGCGCTTGAGCGATGCGACGTGGGCGGCGCGCGCCCTGTCCGCGCGGGAAGGCGGAGCGCCGTCATGAGGGGAACCGGGGTCGCCCCCACCCGGCTGGCGCTGGTGCGCGCGACGCGACGCCTGCAGCGGCTGTCGCGCGGCGCCGCGGTGCTGCGCCGCAAGCGTGAGGCGCTGGTGACTGAGCTGTTCCGGATCGCTCGCCCCGCCGCCGACGCCAGAGATGAAATCGCCAACGCCGCCCGAGCGGCCTATCCCCTGCTGCTCGGCGCCCTGGCGCGGCACGGATTCTCCGGTCTGCGGGCGATCGCCTGGCCGGGCCGGGATCTCCAGGTGGAGCTCGAGCCGGGGTCGGTGTGGGGGGTGGTCGTGTCCCGCATTGCATCGCGGCCGCCCATCACGCGTACGCTGGGCGCTCGGGGGACGGCCCCGGCGGGCACCGGTCTCGTCGCCGAGCGGGCGGCGGCGGGGTTCGAGCGCCTCACCGAGCTGCTGCTCGACGCCGCGCCCCGGGAGATGCTGCTGCGGCGCCTGGGACAGGCACTGGCGCAGACCTCGCGTCAGGTGCGCACTCTGGAACACCGCGTCTCTCCCCGGCTGCAGGAGGACATCGCGCGGGTGCGCCAGGCGCTCGATGAACGCGAGCGGGAAGAGCGTCTCAGGGTCAGCCGCTCTTGCCGCCAGCGAGTCCGGACGATACCGTAGACCTATGGCTCTCCGCTCCGGTGTCTACATCGTCCCGACCAACCGGTGGTACATCGAGCGCACGGTTTGGCTGATCGCCGGCTTCGTCCTCCTGATCAGTACGACGCTCGCCCTGCTCGTCAACCGCCTCTGGGTACTGGGGATCATGGCGACGGGGGTCGCCTCGATCACCGTCTCGCTGACGGGCTTCTGCGTCGTGGGGAATCTGCTCCGGCTGTTCGGTTTCACGCCGATGCTGGGCGCGAAAGCCACGCCGCGTGGCAGCTTCTACTTCATGCAGACCGACCGCTGGTATCTCGAGCGGCGCATCTATCTCGCCGTCGGCATCAACATCAACATCGCTTCGGTGCTGACGCTGGTGCACAGCCTGTGGTGGCTCTCGTTCACGGCCTTCGTGGGCGCGGCGATGGTGTGGTTTGCGGCCACGGGATTCTGCATCATGGCGAACGGTCTCTACTGGCTCGGTGCGGAGCCCCGGCTCGCCCCCGCGCCGGACCGTCCCGCGGTGCCAAACGGATCGGAGGGTCACGTCCCCGCCTGATCTGCCGTCCCTCCCGCCTTCATAAAAGACAGCCTTTCTATGAAGATATCATCATTCCAACTACATGTATATCAGGTACTTAGATGTTGCCCGTATAACTACGGAGCGGTATGATGCGCCGCAGGTGGAAGTCTGCCAGTTCCAACGGTAGCGGAGGCTGCGACTATGACTTCTCGGTGGTTCTTCGTCGCGATCGGTGTCCTCGCCCTCGGCGCTTGTACGAACGAAAAGATCGTCTTCAAGACACGGGAGCCATTCAACCCTCCGCCCGACAGCGTCAACGGTTTCCTCGGGTACTTCACCGTCAACACGAAGCAGACGACGTGCGGTAACTGTCACGTCGGCGTGCAGACCAACTGGGCCCAGACGAAGCACTCCCAGGCCTGGGTGGACTTGCAGGCTTCGGGACACGCGTCGGGGTCGTGCAACGCCTGCCACAGCGTCTCCGAGCGCGG
>DASSIL010000184.1:0-19339 GCA_035691925.1 Gemmatimonadales bacterium | reverse complement strand
CGCCCGGGCTCGCCGGGCACTGGGTGGGGCAGTGGGTGCGCGACGGCTCGGCGCTGGACGTATCGGTGGATTTCGCGCGCTCGGATTCCGGCTACGCGGGCCGGTTCGGGTCCGACGCGCTGCGCGTGCTCGACATCCCGTTCCGCGCGGTGACGCTCGCGGCCGACAGCGTGCACTGGCTGCTGGTGGGCGACGAGACCACGAGCCGCTTCGACGGCACGCTGGCGGGCGACACGCTGCGCGGCGTCTACCACGAAGGCGAAGCGCCCGGCACGTTCCTGCTGCACCGGGCCGCCGAGCGCGCGTCGCCTTACGCGACCGAGGAGGTGCACTTCGGCAACGGCGCGGTCACGCTCGCGGGATCGCTGCTGGTGCCGCCCGGCGCGCGAGCGCACCCGGCGATCGTGTTCCTGCACGGCTCGGGCGCCGAGTCGCGCTACGCCTCGCAGTTCCTCGCCGACCGCTTCGCGCGCGCCGGGTTCGTGGCGCTGATCTACGACAAGCGCGGCGTGGGCGGCTCGACCGGCGACTGGCAGCAGGCGAGCTTCCAGGATCTCGCCGCCGACGCGCTGGCCGGCATCCGCATGCTGGCCGCCGACCACCGCGTGCGCGCGGATGCGATCGGCATCCACGGCCACAGCCAGGGCGGCACGATCGCACCGCTCGTGGCGTCGCAGTACGGGAAGCTCGCGTTCGTGATCGGCTCCTCGGCCGGCGGCACCTCGCTGCTGGAGGGCGAGCGCTACAGCTACGCCAACTATCTCGGCGTGCCGCGCATGCACGGCGAGGACTCGCTGCGCGCGGCCGGCTACATCGACGTGCTGGTGCGCACCGCCTACGCCGGCGCCCCGCGCGCCGCGCTCGATTCCGCCGTGGCCGCCAACGCCGGCGCCAAATGGTTCGAGACGCCGCCGCCGCCCACCAGCTCCTGGTGGGCGATGTCGCGCGCCAACGCCGCCTACGACCCCGCCGCCTACTGGCGGCAGGTGCGCGCTCCGGTGCTGCTCGTCTACGGCGAGAAGGACGAGCGCGTGCCCGTGCTGCCCAGCATGCGCAACATCGAAGCCGCGCTGCGCGCCGGCGGCAACACCCAGATCAGCATGCGCATCTACCCCGGCGCCGACCACACCCTGCGCATCGCCGCCCCCGCCGACACCCGCTTCCACTGGCCCCGCAACCCACCCGGCTATCCGCAACTCCTGACGGTGTGGGCCGAGTCGAAGAGTCGGGCGCGCCGGCGGTAACACACCCTGTGTGCGAAACATCGCATGTTGAGAGCGTACTTAGCACGTTCCCGATGCCAAACAACGCGTGGCCGGCTTCGCGGGAGCGACCAACCTGTCAACTTGACAGCCTCCGGGAGAGAGGAATTCCTTGCCCCCGTCTGGGGGCGATGTACTTTTCGCCTAGGAACGCAAGCGCTAACCCGCTTGCACGAAAACAGTTCTTGATGCCTCTACAGATTAGAGAGACTCGCTATGCTTGGCCGACCTGTACTAACGCTAGTCGTCACCCTGTCCACCGTCATCGCTCTTGCCGGAGCAGCGACGCCGCGCGCGGAGGGCTTTCAGCTTCACTGGGGTTCGGGCTCGACTACTCTCAGCTTCACGGCCGCAAGGCGATGCACATTGGTGCTGGAATCGACCCCCGGGGAGCAGAGCCTCCCTTCGGAGTGGCGGCTACTGTGGGTCGCCGACAACGGCACGGTTGAGCCGGAGTTGGACCCCTCTGCTTTCGGGCCTATGGCGAGGATATGCAAGTACTCAAGTCCGACCTCTGCGGCTTTATCGGGGGGCACGAGGCTACGGCGCAGTTCTGCGCACCGGATCCGTGGCCGGTTAGGATGGCGGAGTATGTTTTCACCCTCCCTGCAGGCTCTAGCGGCAAGCTAAAGGTAGTCGCCCTCGATCCTTCCAATGAGACGCACGTTCTGCAATCTGGTGAGGTGAGCTTTAATGGAGGATCAGGGAGCCCGTTTCCATCAGCCCTGCTGAAGCTGGAGAGGCAGCGCTCTGCGTCTCAGATTTGCCTTAGGGCGATAGGTGCCGACCTGGCGAACGTAGGGAACGTTGAGCTAACGACGGCAGACACCTCATGGCATGCGCCACTCACAGTACTCGCGAGCTCCGAGTCGACTCTCACTGCGACCGCAGACCTTGTCCCACAGATGCCCGTCACATTTCTGCGGACGGATAGAGGGGGCATTGTGAGCTCATCTGATCCCATCGCCCCAGACGCCTCCCCGCCGTTGGTGCCGAACTTCGTCTACCCAGCTATGTTCTTCTCGGACAGCAATCCTGTGGTGTCGCCAAAAGATCATGCGTTCTTGTTCGATGGGAATTCATTTACAGGTGTACCGACGTTCCACTGTTATTATATTCGCAGTAATAGAAATCTTACAGAGGGCCAAACGGAGAAGTCATTCGGGCATCTCTGGTATGAGGGGTTCAGCTATTCGGGACAGGACAGCACGGAATTTGCAACTGACATCCCGGGTACGTGGGACGACGCGCATGTCTGGGCACCAAGCATGGTTCGGCAGGACGGGAAGTGGTATATGGTCTATACTGGCGTTAGCGCACGTTCTGGGGATCAGCGGATCGGCTATGCAGTCGCTAACTATATCGACACGACGGACACGGAGTGGCGCCGTCCGCCGGTGCGACACTGGGTCTTCTCCGCAAATAATACTAATACCTGGGCAGATACAGCATCGCACCCACAGCAATGCAGGGATCCATTTGTCATGGGTGACCCTGATAGCGTGGGAAGATGGCTAATGTACTACGTCGCTACAGACCGCTCCACCCACAAGATGGCGGTCGGCGTGGCAAGATCCGACTCTGGAACGCTTGAAACATGGCGGGACCTTGGCGAGGTCGAGATCACCAACCAAGATAGTTTAAACACCGTTCGAATCGAATCGCCGCATGTGTTCCCGTCCGCGGACTCTTCGTTCTGGTACTTGACGTACACCGACGGTGGGGCAGCGAACGACAACTTGATCATAACGTGGTCGGTACCGCATTGCAGCCCGTCGGACCTGCGCGCGTCGCAGTGGAGGACTCCGGTACGCTTTGACCAGTACCTAAATCAGCCGTACGCCAGTCTGTTATCGAGCTGGACCGCATCGGAGCACGAAAGAGCTGGCCAAGTCGGGTTTATTTCTATGTCTACGGGCGGACAGATTGCCATGGATCAGCAGACCTGGGCCGTCGACGGGTCATTCAGTTTGGAGTTCCCTGAGTTCGCGATGGTTGGGCGAATCAAGGAAAGCCAGACGCCTATCGGGTTAAGAGTTCAGGAACTGCAGCGTGCGCGCGTGCGTTTTGCGATCACAACGTCAACCCCTGGGCGCGCTCGCCTCTCGATTTACGATCTCGCTGGGAGAAAGATCAGGACTGTGCTTGATGGTGAGGTTCGCTCAAAGGGCGTGACGGCTGAGTGGAACTTGCTGGACAGGCATGGCGAGAGGGTTAGGGGCGGTATGTATTTCGCGCGCCTAAGCATTGGAGGTAACTCGTGTTGCGTGCGCGTGCCGGTGTTTCAATGATCGCGATTCGCGGGGCGCGGCAAATTGACCCCCGGACGGCCGACAGGTACGCTTGATCATCCGGTGACGGCGTCGGATGGACCTGCGGACTTCGGCGCATCAGTGGTGGCCGTCGAGCCGGTAAGGGGCTGTTTCGACGCATGCGATCTCTGGCTCTAATCTCGATTGCGTACTGCCTCCTGGCACTGAGCGGGCGGGCGGTCGATGCGCAAACGGTCCAGCCCCAACTGTGGGGCACCGACGGCCCGGTTGCCGTGGTCGAACAGTACGGCAACACGATCTACATCGGGGGATCGTTCAGCCGCGTCGGCCCGAATACCGGCGGCGGTGTTCCCGTCTCGGATCGTGACGCCCGCGCCCGTTCCCCCTTCCCAGCGGTGGCTGGCACGGTTTCCTGCGTCGTTCCGGACGGTGACGGCGGGTGGTTTATAGGAGGATCCTTCGCCGGGGTCGGTATTCCGCCCGCATGTATCTGGCCCACGTTCTGCGAGACGGCTCGGTCGCTGAATGGGACCCGCACCCGAATGACAGCGTGACCTGCTTGGTTCTGCAAGGCGGCACGCTTTACGTGGGTGGCTCGTTCACGGAAATTGGAGGCGCCCCGCGACGTTACCTTGCGGCCGTCGACACCAGGACGGGGCTGGCCAGTCGCTGGGATCCAGAGCCGGATTGGTACGTGTTCGCTTTGGCGGCCCGCGGCAGGACTGTGTTCGCCGGCGGGGCGTTCACAACGATGGACGGGCAGCCGCGCCAGTTCCTCGCAGCCATCGATGCGCGATCGGGGAAAGCCTCAACCCCTCTACCGGAACCAGACTCCTGGGTGCGCGCCCTGCTCGTCCACCAGGACCATCTGTACGTGGGCGGCGAGTTCTACCACGTCGACGGTGAGGCGAGGAGAATGCTGGCGCGGATCGATCTGCAAACGCATTTGCTGACCTCCTGGGACGCCCGTCTATTCGGAGAGGACATCGAATACGGCCCCTCCGCGAGCGTGCTAAGCCTCCAGGCCGATGGCAACGCACTGTTCGTCGCGGGTCTGTTTTCCGCAGTCAGCGGTCTTGATCGGCCCGGCCTCGCTGCAGTCGATGTCAGGAGCGCGGCAGCGAGTGCTTGGAAGCCCCAGATCGAACTGAACGCCGACTTTGCTCCCCATTTCGATGTCGTGCTCGTCCATGACGGCAGCGTCTATGTGGGCGGCAGTACTGGTGGGCCGGGTGCGCGGTACGCGGCGGCATTCGACGAGATCACGGGGATGCTTTCGGCGTGGGATCCCCGTACCAACGGTGAGGTGTTCACGTTTGCAGCCACTGACAGCACGATTTACGTCGGTGGGCAGTTCAGTAGCCTGGGAGGGGTTGAGCGTCATAACGTCGCAGCCCTCGATGCAGTGACGGGTGAGGCGACGCCCTGGAACCCCGACGCGAATCACCAGGTCTTGGCGCTCACAGTGAGCGGCGACGCAATCTATCTCGGCGGCTATTTCAGCAGGCTGGGCGCGGTCCCACGGCACAACATCGGCGTAGTCGACCGCGCGACCGGGGCGGCAACAGCATGGAACCCGTACTCCAATGGGCCGGTTTTCTCCCTCGCGGTCGGACGTGGCGTCGTGTACGCCGCCGGCTGGTTCGACATCATCGGCGGTGCGGACCGGTCGTTTTTGGCGGCGATCGACAGTGCTAGTGGCTCCGCGACGGCCTGGGACCCGCAGGCGAACGACATCGTGAATGTCGTGGTCGCCTCCGATAGCGCGGTCTACGCGGGCGGGTGGTTCTATCGGATCGGAGGCGGCGCTCGCTCCTCGATTGCCGCGCTCAGCCCCGGTACTGGGCGGCTCCTGGCGTGGGACGCAGCGTGCGACCACAACGTTGTGAATACCATCGCGGTCGGCGGCGGCGTTGTCTATTTCGGGGGGAGTTTCCGGCGGGTGGGTGGTCAGGGGCGCTCGGGGGTCGCCGCGGTCGACTCGGTGACTGGCGCAGTGCTGCCGTGGAATCCCGTGATCATGGGTGGCACCACGTTGAGTCCGGTGGTCAATGCCGTGGCGGTCGATCAAGGACATGTCTATGTCGGCGGCGATTACTTCGAGGTGTCGGGAGAGTCCCGCAGCTGCCTCGCGTCGTTCGATCGTCAGACGGGCGCGCTCACCGTATGGAATCCCACCGCCAACAATCCGGTCCGGAGTTTGTGGGCCAGCGACGGGGTCGTGTATGCGGGAGGCAACTTCTCCAGCATCCTGAACGAGCCCCATGCCGGCATCGCGGCCATCCTGGATCCACCAACGGCAGCGAAGCAGCCCGTCGCGGCTGTGATCGGGAATTCGGACGGTTTGGTGCATCTTTCACGTGTCGCCCCGAACCCGATCCAGACGGTGGCGACGATCCGATTCTCGCTTCCACGAGCTCTGGCCGTCACGGCCGCCATTTTCGATCTCCAAGGTCGAAGGGTCGCGAACCTGCGCGACGGCGGGATCGAGTCTGCCGGTGAGCACGAGGTCCGCATCCAGACCGCAGGCTGGGCGCCGGGTTGCTACCTGTACGAATTCGAGGCGGGCGGCCTGCGTCGGACGGAGAAGCTGGTGGTCCTTCGCTAGGACGGCAGGTCGCAGAAGCCCGCGGTAGCCGTCCTTGAAGGCAGCGGGCTCGGCTGGATAGACTCGTTCGCGCGCGTTGCGCCGCCGTCCGCCGACGGGTCGTGTCCCCCGACAGCTTGCCCATCCCTCCGAAGCTCGCGATCGACCGCGGCGGGAGAACCCCATGTGGATTCGCCGGAGCGCCGGCGCGCGCGTGGCCGCGTTGTTGGCTGCGCTCGTGTTCGGTTCGTGTCTCCCCGCTCTCGCGCTGGCGCAGACGCCGATTCCGGCCACGTTCTTCGGGATCAATCCGATCCGGAGCGACGACTTTCCGCCGCTGTCGTTCGGCACCGAGGGGCATCCGCCGTTCGTGTGGACGTGGGTCGAGGCCTCGCGCGGCGCGTTCGACTTCACCGCCTACGACGCGTTCGTCAACGACGCCAAGGCGCGCGGGCTCTACGATCCGGCCACGAACACGGTGCACATGGCGATCACGCTGGGGCTGACGCCCAACTGGGCGGTGTCGGATCAGACCACCTGCACGCACGCGGCGCCCGGGCCGCTCAAGCAGTGCTCGGCGCCGCCCGACAGCATGTCGGACTGGACCGATCTGCTGAATCACCTGATCGATCACTACAACGGCGTCACCATGCCCCACATCCAGTACTACGAGCTGTGGAACGAGGCCAACTTCGACAGCCTGTGGTGGACGCCGCCCGCCGGCGACACCACCAACGCCACGCTCGTCAACATGGCGCGGCTCGCCTACCCGATCGTGCACCGCGATCCGGTGTCGCAGCTGCTGTCGCCGTCGGTGGCGGGGAAGATCGGCGACCAGGCCACGTGGATGGCGGCGTATCTGAAGGATGGCGGCGCGCAGTACGCCGACGTCGCCGTCTACCACGGCTACATGGGCGCCAACGCGTCGAGCAGCTTCCCGATGCCGGAGGAGGAGGGAAGCTACGGCTCGACGCCGACGCGCATCACGCGCATGCGCGCGGTGTTCGACACCTGCGGGCTCATGGGCAAGCCGATGATGATGACCGAGGGCAGCTGGGGAAAGTTCAACGTCACCGACCCCGATCTCCAGACCGAGTGGCTGTCGCGCTACATGCTGCTGCAGGCGGGCGAGTACGCCACCGCCCACCTGCAGATGGCGTCGTGGTTCTGCTGGGGCGACTCCACGTTCGGCTGGGGCGACCTCGAGACCGGCGCTGGCGCGCCCACGGCCGCGGCGCTGGCGTATTCGGCCGTGTACCAGTGGGTGGTGGGCGCCACGATCGCCGCGCCGTTCTCGGGCGGCGCGAACAACACCTGGATCGGCTCGCTCACGCGCCCGGGCGGCTACGTCGGCAAGGTGGTGTGGAACACGCAGGGGGCCGCCTTCTACACGCCGCCGGGATCTAACTACAACCGCTGGCGCGATCTCGCCGGCAACACCCACGCGATCGCCGCCGGGGACAGCGTGCCGATCGGCCCCAAGCCCGTGATCGTCGAAAAGGGCGTGGTCACGAACGCGGTGCCCGCGCTGGCGCCCATGCCGCTGCGCATCACGCCCAACATCACGCGCGCCGCGGCGCGCATCCAGTTCGGCGCCGCGCTCGACGGCCCGGGCAGGGTCGAGATCGTGGACGTGCTGGGGCGCGTGGTGCGCACGCTGCCCGTGGCCGCGCACAGCGCGTCGGTGGTGTGGGACGGCCGCGCGCGCGACGGGCTGCTGGTGCCAGGCGGCGTCTACTTCGTTCGCCTCGTCTGCGCGAACGTCGTGGAACTGGGGCGGGTGACGGTCAGCCGGTGAGCCGACGGGCCGCGCGCCGTCCCGGGCGCATCCACTAGCGCTGTGGCCGCTCGTGCAGCAGCATCCACGACGTGCCGAACCGGTCGCGCAGCATCGCGAACCGGCGCGCGAAGAACGTCTCCTCCATCTTCATGAAGATCTCGCCGCCGTCCGAGAGCAAAGCGTAGATCCGCTCCGCCTCCTCGTCGCTGTCGAGCAGCAGCGTGAGGTAGGCGCTGCGCATCGGCTGGTGGCGGCCGGGTGGCATGTCGGCGCCGAGCAGCGTGGTGCCGCCGAGTTCCAACCGCGCGTGCAGCACCGCGTTCCGCAGCTCGGGCGGAACGTCGTCGGCCCCGGGCCGCTCGCCGTGCGTCGTCAGCATCGCGATCCGGCCGCCCAGGTGCTGCGCATAGAACTCGAACGCCTGCCGGCAATTTCCGCCGTAGTTGACGTAGGTGAGGAGCTTCATGCGATCTCCTTTCGGGCCGGCGTTGCGGCTGCCGGCGGCACGTTCACGTGCGAGCGGGATGGAGCCCGGGCGCGCGCGGCGCCGCGAGCCGGGAGGCGAGCGCCAGCAGCATGGCGGCGAGCAGCCCGAAGTCCTCGCGGATGCCGAGCGTGAACGCGGCGCTCGATGCGATCAGCGCCCACGCCACCGGAATCACCCACGCGTACCACGGCGGCCGTGGCGTGGCCCAGGTCACGAGTCCGAACGTGGCGATCGTCGTCGGGCAGGGGAGTCCGAACGTCGGCATGCGCGGGTACGCGTGGCCGAACGCGAGGTTGAGCAGCGGATAGAAGACGAACGCGTACGCGAGCATCGCGGCGCCGAGCGCACCATCGCTCGCGCGCCCGGGGCGGAAGCGCAGCGAGGGCACGCGGGCGACCCACACCAGCCACAGCACCGCCTGCACCAGGAACGCGATCCCGAACAGCCGCGCGGCGGGATTGATGCGGACGAAGAAGCCGAGGTGGTAGACGGCGCCGATCCACGCCCACAGCACCGCCAGCCCGAACGCAATGGCCCAGCGCCCCCATGGCGCGGTGCTGCGCGCGGCGATCACCACCAGCGCGAGGCCGAGCAAGTACAGCAGCACCTGCGCCGGCCACACCGCCAGGTTGTAGGCCCGGAACAGCTCGAGGAATTGCGCAGTCGTGAATGGGAGCCGCATGGCGCGCAGGTACCCGCGTGTCGGGAGTGATTCGCGTTCCGGGCATCATAAGCCCGCCGCCGCCTGACGGGTTGTGGCCCGCCCACCGCCGCTGCCGGAACCTCCGCAGGGATCGCGCTGCGCCGCGAATTTTCGCGTGGCCGGAGCCGCGATCGATGTAAACTCGGTGCCCGAGGACACTGCTCCCGAGGACATTGCTCCCATGGCATCCCTCCCTTTGGGTCCCGGCTCCGCGCACCGGCACGCGAGACGCTGCCGCCGCGTCCTGATCCCGGTCGCGGCGTTGCTGGTCGCGGCCGTGCCGGCCACGGTCCGCGCGCAGAACATCCGCAGCGATTTCCCCTGCGTCGACGGCTACGTCCGGACGATCACGATCGCGGATGGCACGGCCTACGTGGGCGGGAACTTCAACGTGATCGGGCCGGCGACCGGTGGCGCGGCGTTGATCGACACCACCACCGGTCTCGCGCTCAAGCCGTATCCGATGGTGAACGGCAAGGTGTACGCGATCGGCGCCGACGGCAGCGGCGGGTATTACATCGGCGGACTGTTCACGGCCGTGGGCGGGCAGGCACGGCAGAACCTCGCGCACCTGGACGCCGCGGGGAACCTGGACGCGTGGGCGCCGGCCACGGATTCCACCGTGCGCGCGATCGCCGTGAACGGCGGCACGATCTACGTCGGCGGCGATTTCTCGAACGCCGGCGGCCAGACGCGCCACCACGCCGCGGCGTTCGACGCCAGCGCCAATCTGCTCGCCTGGAATCCCAACGTGACGGGCGGCACCAACACGCGCGTCAACGCGCTCGCGGTGACCACGCTGTCGCACTTTCCGTTCACCGTGACGGTGTATCTCGCGGGATTGTTCACCAGCGTGCAGAGCACGTCGCGCAATTGCGGCGCCGCGGTGGATGCCAACGCCGCGCTGCTGGCGTGGAACCCCAACTGCTCCGACGAGGTGAAGGCGATGGTGGTGGGCGGAACGGTCGTCTATCTCGGCGGCATGTTCGGATCGCTGGCCGGCCAGGCTCGACCCTACCTGGCGTCGGTGGACGCCAGCTCGGGCGCGCTGTCGAGCTGGACTCCGGCGCCGGACTTCTTCGTGGATGCGCTCGCCTTCTCCTCGGGCATCGTGTACGTGAGCGGCGGCTTCGGCCACATCGGCGGCCAGTCGCGCGTGCTGGCCGGGGCCGTGGACGCCACCACCGGGCTCGCCACCAGCTGGAATCCGGCGCCGGACCAGCCGATCCAGACGTTCGCGATTGGCGCGGGCGTGCTGTATGCGGGCGGTGACTTCCGGCGCATCGGCGGGCAGGAGCGCTATTTCGTCGCCGCGCTCGATTTCACCACCGGCACGGTCTCGGGCTGGAGCCCGAGCGCCAACAACTCCGTGCGTGCGCTGGCCGTGAACGGGGGCACCGTGGCCGCGGGTGGGTTGATGACCAGCCTTGGCGGCCAGGTGCGGCGCAGCGTCGCCGCCGTGGACATCGGCACCGGCGCGATCACGAGCTGGAATCCGAACCTGCACGGCGGCGACGCGTACACCATCGCGGTGGTGGGGAAGACCGTTTACGTGGGCGGTACGTTCGACACCGTGGGCGTCGTGCTGCGCAGCAACGTCGCGGGGGTGAATCGCACCACGGGCGCGCCGACGGCCTGGAATCCGGCACCCGACAGCCGCGTCACCGCGTGCGTGGCGGGCGGGTCGAGCGTGTACCTGGGCGGCCAGTTCACGACGTTCGACGGGCAGCCGCGCAGTCGCCTGGCGGCGGTGGACACATCGACCGGCGCCGTCACGGCGTGGAACCCCGGCGCGAACAACGAAGTCCAGGCGCTCGCCGTCGGGGGTGGCGCGGTGTACGCGGGCGGACTGTTCACGATCCTCGGGGGCCACGCGCGCAGCCATCTCGGCGCGATCGACGCGGCGTCGGGCGTGGCGACCGCATGGAGTCCCTCGCCGGATGGCGGCGTCGACGCCATCGCACTCGGGAACGGGCGCATCTACGTCGGCGGCAACTTCACCAACATCGGCGCGAAATTCAACCGGTACGACCTCGCGGCGTTCACCGCCTCGTCCGATACCGCGCTCGACTTCGCGACGAACAACAAGCCGGACGGCACGGTGACCGCGATCGCGGTCGAAGGGGGGAGCGTGTACGTCGGCGGCTCTTTCGACAGGTTGGGCCTCACCTCACGCGCCGACCTGGCCGCGGTCGACGCCACGACCGGCGACCTGCTGCCCTGGGATCCCGCCCTGCAGGGCGTGCCATTCGCGCTCGCCGCCGACGTTGGCGTGTTCGTGGGCGGATTGTTCTCGGGCGTGGGCCCCTATCCGACCTCCAACCTGGCGGAGATCTTCGATCCCGCCAACGCCGTGGAGCCGGGCACGTCCGCGGCCACGGTGCTTCGCGCCATGCCCAATCCGTCGCGCGGCGAAGTGCGCCTGACGCTCGGGCTGCCCCGCTCGAGCACCGCCGAGGTGCGGATCTTCGATCTGGAAGGGCGCGAGATTCGCGATCTGGACGCCGGCGCATGGAGCGCGACGGTGGTGTGGGACGGCCGCGATGCGGCAGGGCACGCCGTCGCTCCCGGGATCTATCTCGTGCGCGCCCGCTCGGGCGTGGAACAGCGCAGCGCCCGCATCGTCCGACTGCGGTGAGGCGATAGCGCCCCCGGGCGCTCGCGGGTTCCGGCAGCGACGCCCGGCGTTTCCGGCGGCACTCGAATTCGCCGATGATGGCGGCATGGCGCTGCCGCCCGTGAATCCCCGAGTGCTCGAGCACTGCCGGAGAGCTCCCGAACGGATGACCTGGCTCGAGCGGCTCCCGCGGGCGATCGAGGCGCTGCTCGAGCGCTGGCAGCTCGCGATCGACGGGCGCTTCGAAGGCGAAGGGGATGTCTCGTGGGTGGCCGCCGTCACGCGCCGGGATGGTTCATCGGCAGTGCTGAAGCTCGGCATGCCGCACATGGAAGCGGAGCACGAGATCGACGGGCTGGGCTTCTGGGACGGTGACGGCACCGTTCGGCTGCTCGCGTCGGACGCCGCGCTCGGCGCGATGCTGCTCGAGCGCTGCATACCGGGAACCCGACTGCGCGAGCTGCCCGAACTGGAACAGGACCTCGTGCTCGGCCGGCTGGCCCTACGCCTGTGGAAGGCGCCCCCTGCGGGCCATCCGTTCCGCCCTCTCGCCACGATGGTCGAGCAGTGGATCCGTGAGACGCTGGCGCAACGGGCCGACTGGAGCGATCCGGCCCTCGTGCGTGCGGGCATCGACGCATTCCGTGAGCTCGCGAGCGGCGGTCCGCCGGCCGTGCTGCTCGCGACCGACCTGCACGCCGGCAACGTGCTGCGCGCGCAGCGTGAGCCATGGCTCGTGATCGACCCCAAGCCGTTCGTCGGCGATCCCGCCTACGATGCCACGCAGCATCTCCTCAACTGCGAGCAGCGGCTGTGCGCCGACGCCGAAGGCACGATCGCGCGCGTGGCCGGGCTCATGCGGCTCGATTCGGCCCGGGTCCGGCGCTGGCTGTTCGCGCGCCTTGCCGCCGAGCCGCGCGACGACTGGGCAGCAGACCGATCGATCGCCATCGCGCGGGCGCTGCAATGAGGCGACCCGCAAGGATCCCGGGAGCCGCCCCACCGAATTCCCGCCGGATGCTCGCCGGTGGCCACCCCATGTCGTAACCCTCGCCGGCGTCGCGCGTATCTGTTCGCGCCTACATGACCGAATTCGACGCGCTGTACGAGCGCTACGCCCCGATTGTTCTGCGGTACGCGCTGTTCCTGTGCGGCGATCGGGCGCTCGCGAACGACATCACGTCGGAGACATTCGTTCGCGTATGGGCGGCCGCCGGCCCGATCCGGCACGACACCGTCCGCGCGTACCTGTTCACGATCGCCCGCAATCTGTATCGCGACTCGTGGCGGCGCTCCCGGCGGCACGAGGCCATCGACGAAGGAGTGCGGGACATGCGGGCGAGCGCGGAGAAGCTGGCGGAAGATCGCTCCGAGTTGGGCTTTGTGTGGTCCGCGATGGCGGAGCTGCCGGAGGCCGACCGCGCGCTGCTCCTGATGCGGGCCCACGAGGAGCTGTCCTATCGGGACATCGCGACTGCGCTCGGCGTGAGCGTGGCGGCGGCCAAGGTCCGGGTCCACCGCGCGCGGCTCCGACTGCTGAGCGTGACGCGTGCCCGCGCGCGCGCGCCCGGGGAGGAACCATGACAATCACACGCGACATCGTTCGCGACCTGCTGCCGGCGTACTGGTCGGGCGAGGCGAGTCCCGATTCCCGTGCCGCGGTCGAGGCGTGGCTCGCCCAGGATCCCGCATTTGCGCTCGAGGTACGTCGCGAGGCGGAGGCCTTCAGACATCTGGAGGACGCACCCTCGGCCGTCCCGGATGCCGGGATCCGGATGGCGGCGCTGCGGCGCACCCGGCGGATCCTGCGCGTCCAGCGGATGTTGTTCGCCCTTGCCTCGACGTTCTCGCTCAATGCAGTCTCGCTCGGCTTCAGTTTCCGGGTGGACGATCTCGGCGTGCACGTCCAGTGGCTCGCATTGCCCGGGCAGGCATGGGTGGTGGCGGCAGTGGCGCTGATCGCGTTCGCGCTATGGATCGCCTACGCGCGCGTTCACCGGCGCGTGCACGACCGCTTGATCGGTTAGGGCGGAGCCGGTTCCGTAACCGGCGGGTGACGCCGCGCGTATCTGGATCGCTTGACCGAGCTCGGGGTCACCGACGATCGACGGCTGCCGGGACTCCTGCCGCAAGCGTCCACGAACCTCGCATCTCCGCCACGCCGAGGAGGCTCCTTGCGTGTCGTCTTCTCCGTCATCCTGATCGTCGCGGCCGTGCCGGTGGCGGTCGCCCGGCCCGCTGTCACGATTCCGTTCGAATCCGCCAACACGACCATCTTCGTGCGCACCGAGGTCAACTCGCATGCGTTCTGGTTCGCCCTCGACACCGGTGCCGGACATTCGGTGATCGATCTCGCCGCCGCGCGCGCCGCGCAGGTCGAGCTCGGAGACTCGCTCGCCGTGACGGGGGCCGGTCAGAGCGCGGTCATGGGGCGACTCGTCCGGCGCGGCAGCGCGCGGCTTCCCGGGCTCGATGGGGTCGACCAGCCGCTGATCGTCGCGCTGCCGCTCGACCGTATCGCAAGCATCAGCGGGCACGAGTTCGCCGGCATCCTGGGCTCGGACTTCATCGCGCGGTTCGTGGTCGAAATCGACTACGAACGACACGTCCTGACCCTGCGCGACACGGGGTACGACTACCACGGCCATGGTGACGTGCTGCCCATCACGTTCAATGCCGCCGGCCACCCTCAGGTAACGGCGCAAGTGATCGATGGGCATCGCTCCCGCCGGGCGGGGACGTTCGTGGTCGATACCGGCTCCGGTGCGGCACTGATCCTCGACACGCCATTCGTGGAGCGCGAGGGACTGCTCGCCACCGGACGAGTCGCGGTCCCCTGGATCGAAGGTCAGGGGCTGGGCGGTGACATCGCCGGCGTCGTCGGGCGCGTGGACGCCCTGGTGATCGGCCGCTCACGGATCCGGCGGCCGGTGACCGTGTTCTCGCGCGCCGCGAATGGCCCGCTCGCATCCCAGGACGCCCAAGGCAACATCGGGGCCGCGATCCTCGAGAAGTTCCGTGTCACGCTGGACTACGCGCGCATGCGGATCATCCTCGAGCCCAACCGCCGCTTTTCCCAGCCAACCGAGTACAACCGCAGTGGCCTGTCGCTGACCGCCTCGGGACCGGACTTCCACGACATCTGGGTCGCGGCCGTCGCGGAGGATTCACCCGCTGCTCGGGCCGACCTGCGAGCCGGCGACCGCCTGGTCGCAATCGACGGTCGTCCTGCCGAATCGACCTCGCTGTCGGAGATCAGACTGGGGTTCCGCGATGCGAGGCGCTGTGCGCTGACGATCGAGCGCGGGGGCGAGCGCCTGACGCGCGCCCTGGTGCTGCGGCGGAGGGTGTGACGTTCGCGCAGGAGGAACGCCACCCGGACTTCGCTGTGCTCTCCGTTGCGCCGCGTGACGGCTGGATGACGATGCCCGGACATGAGTTGGTGCGCTGAGATGACCACTTGTCCCGTTTCCGGTGGCACCTGCTGGCAACAGGACGCGCGCAACTAGAGCGTGCAGGCGCGCAGCGATCCGGGGAACGCGTGCGCGTCTCCGAGCGCGGAGCCACTGGGCGCGGGGAGCACGGCGAAGCGCGCGTCGACCGCGACGTGGAGCAGTATCGGCAGGAGTAGCGAGCCCGACATCACATAGAGTGCGCAGAACAAGATGCCCGCGAGCGTCGCGAGCACGACGCCGGCCGGCCCTTGATAGGCGTGCGCGAATCCGAATCCCAAGGCGGCGCCCACGATCAGCGCCGTGCCCGCGAGATCCACGGGACCGTGCAGCGTCGCGAGCAGCCAGCCGCGAAACACGACTTCTTCGCAGAAGGCCAGCGCATGCCGGTACAGGCGCGTTCGCGCTCCGGCGTCGCCGGTCACGAGCTCGCGCGTGAGCCTGCGATAGCGCCCCACGAACGACCGCACCTCCCGCCCCACCAACACCACGAGCACGACATCCACCCCGATCAACAGGGTCCACGTCATTCGAGATCCATTCTCTTTGCCTTGGAGGGTTCGGCCACGTCGGATGCGCGATCGACGAGCCGGGTCATCTCTTCCATCGCCCGGCGTCGCCGCCGCTCGAGCACACCCATCAACAGGATTGCCACGGTGAACGCGGCGAAGACCAAACCCGAGAACGCCGTGCGATGCCTGCCGCTCAGGACCAGCCACCCGCCGTAGAGAGCGAGCACCGCGATCATCGCGCGCCCCAGCACGACGGTCTTCCTCAGGGTCGCGACCGCGCGGCGATAGAGCAGCTCGACGTAGGCCTCGGTCGTCGCGGCCGGGGTAGCCCACGTCCCGCGGCGTACCCACAGGGTGTAGCCCGAGGCCAGCACGGTCGCGATCCAGACGCCGGCGGCGAACCCGCCCCATCCCGAACGCGGTTGCCTGAAACCCAACACGGTCGCGATCGCGAGGCAAACCAGGATCACGTGGGCCCCGGCGATCATCCGGCGGTTCTGGCCGCGAATGCGCCGCTTGAGTTCGGGCAGCGCCTCGGTGTCGACGCGCCACTCGCGGCGCCAGCTCTCGAGTTCGAGGTCCACGCTCACAACGCCTCCTCCAAGGCCTGCTTCAGCGACTGGCGCGCGCGGCTCAGGCGCACCGCCACGTTGTTCTCCGTGATGCCGAGGATCTCGGCGATCTCGGCAGTCGACAGCTCCTCGAGCGTCAGCATGATCACCTCGCGATAGAGCGGCGTCAGGCGGCGGATCGCCGCGCGCAGCCAATCGCGCCGATGCGCTCGCGCCGCGTGCTCATCCGGCAGCGGCCGTGGGTCAATATGCTCGCGCTCCTCGGTGAGCGAATCGTGTGCCGGCGGCCGTCGCACTGCATGGGTGAGTCCGCGGTTGTGGGCGATGCGGAAGACGAACGTGCGCTCAGAGCACTCGCCGCGGAAGCGCGGCAACGCTTGCCAGATCGCAAGGGCGATCTCCTGCATCAGGTCCTCGCGCGCGGCGGCGACTTTCTCGTAGCCGAATGCGAGCCGCGAGAGCGCCGGTCCGTGCTCCTTGAGCAGGCGGTCGAAGCGCGCTTCGACCGCCTCCCGAGCCGCGCCGGTCAACGCCGCGGCTCGAGGTCGCGAGTCATGAGCTTCCCTCCCGCCTGCAATCGCCCTTGCTGGGACCGCGCTTCTTGCGAAGGAGTCTTCCAATGCAACAGAGATGGTCTCGGCGCGCCCGGAATTCTTACAACGGGAGTGGCGCGCCGGGCGATTCGTCTGAGGCGCAATGGCTTGCGGAGCGCGCCTCGACGGCGACGTCGCTGTCGATCGGGCGTCGGCTGCCGGCTACCCTTCGGCCGGCTGCGGCGATTTCGGGCGTATCCGAATACTCGGCGCCCGGACGGAGGTCGGGACTGCGGAGGTAAGTTGGTGCGCCGCGAAGGAATCGAACCTTCAACCTACTGATTAAGAGTCAGTTGCTCTGCCAATTGAGCTAGCGGCGCGCCCGTTGCGCGGGTCGGGGCCCGCGCGGTTGCTGTGACGCGTTCCGGAACGCCGCTGCGCGCTGACGCGCTGCGAGGTCGGGTTCCGGTCGACCGAGCGGGGCTCTCACCGCGGCTCGGTGCAGTGGGGCAACTTACCCGCCCGCCCGCCCCGGCGCAAGCCCCGGTCCGCCCGCCGGCCGCGCCCGTCCGCACGCCCCGGCGCGGCCCGAAAATTCCTGCATCAGGCCGGCCCCTTCGGGTCCCTGTCGGGCGTAGGGCCGCCCCCTGTTCGAACGACCCGGAGAATCAGCATGCGCATCCTCGTGGCCGGTGGTGCGGGATTCGTGGGCTCTCATCTGTGCGCGCGGCTGCTGGAGCATGGCCACGACGTGGTGGTGGTGGACAACTTCCTCACCGGCCGCTGGCGCAACCTCGAGCCGATGCGGCGCGGGCCCCACCGCGCGCATCTCGAGGTGCAGCTGCAGGACGTGTGCGAGCCGGTGCGGGTGCGCCCGCCGGTGGCGGCGGTGCTGCACCTGGCGAGCCCGGCGAGCCCGGTCGACTACCTGCGTCATCCCCTGGAGACGCTGGACGCCGGCGCGGCCGGGACGCGCAACCTGCTCGCGCTCGCGCATCGCGACGGGGCGCGGTTCCTGCTCGCCTCGACCTCCGAGGTGTACGGCGACCCGGAGGTGCATCCGCAGCCCGAGAGCTACTGGGGGCACGTGAACCCGGTGGGGCCGCGCTCGGTGTACGACGAGGCCAAGCGCTACGCCGAGGCGATGGCCAGCGCGTGGGCGCGGCATGCGGGTGTGAGGGTGCGCATCGCGCGCATCTTCAACACCTATGGCCCGGGCATGCGGCTCGACGACGGCCGCGTGATCCCGTCGTTCGCGAGCCAGGCGCTGCGCGGCGACCCGCTCACCGTGCACGGCGACGGATCCCAGACGCGCAGCTACTGCTACGTGAGCGATCTCGTGGACGGGCTGTTGCGGCTGCTGTGGAGCGACGTCGAGGGCCCGGTGAATCTCGGCAATCCCGAGGAGCTCACGGTGCGCGAGACGGCGGAGAGGATTCGCGATGCGGTCGGCAGCGCGAGCCCGATCCAGTTCCATCCGCTGCCCGAGGACGATCCCAGGCTGCGCCGCCCGGACGTCACGCGCGCCACCACGCTGCTCGGCTGGCATCCGCAGGTCCCGTTCGCCGAGGGCATCGCGCGCACGGCCGCCGACATCGCCGGCCGGCTCGCGGCCGCGCCGCAGCCGCATGCGAACGGCGTGCACGCGAACGGGGCGACCAACGGTCGCACCGCTCACCCCGTCCCGCGCGAACTCTCGGTCAATGGCGTGGCGCCGCGCGGCCCGCGTCCTTCGATCCACGGCCGGCCGTCTGTGGAGGCGGGTGGACGGCTTGAGTAGAGTGACACTGGCATGGGACTTCGGCGGGTGGATTCCCGTCCAACCTGTACGCCGGGGCCAGACGCATACCCTGGTGGCCGTCCCCCCGCGGCCGCGGCTCCGGCACTTTCTCGAGAACCTGCTCGCCATGGCGCGATCGCGACAGTGGCACGAACGTAGCGACGCCGAGCTGCTGGCTGCGTGCCGCGATGGTGACGGGCACGCGTGGCGCGCGCTGATCCAGCGCTATCGCCGGCTGGTGTACGGAATCGCGCGCGGCTTCGAGCTGCAACCGGCCGACGCCGACGAGGTGTTCCAGACCACGTTCGTGGAGCTGCTGCGCTGGCTGCCGCGGCTGCGCGATCCGGAGCGGCTCGAACCGTGGCTCGTCACCACCGTGCGGCGCGCCTCGTTGCGGGTGCTGCGCCAGCAGCGGCGCCGCCACCTGGTGCCCGAGCAGGCGGCGGACGAAGAGGTGTTCGTCGAGGCGCCCGACGCGGAGATCGAACGGCTGCGCGACGCGGAGCGCGCGCGGCGCGCGCTCGAGTCGATCGGCGATCCGTGCCGCACGCTGCTGCTCGGACTGTTCGCCGCGCCCGCGCGATCCTATCGGGCGCTGGCGGCGGAGCTGGGCGTCAAGGTCGGCACCCTGGGCGCGCTGCGGGCCCGTTGCCTCGGCCGACTGCGCGCGCGCCTGCAGAGCCTGCGGGTGACGCGGCCCGCGGCCGCGAGCGGAGGCGGCGCGTGACGCGCGGCCGCCATCTCGGCGACGCCGAGCTGCTGGCGCTGGCGCTGCGCGAGC
>DASSIL010000183.1:0-3615 GCA_035691925.1 Gemmatimonadales bacterium | reverse complement strand
CCCGAGCGACACGATGTCGGCACCGGCCCCGGCCCGCTGCAAGACCCTGAGCACCGCCAGATTGCCGTTCGCCTTCACCGAGTAACAGATGCGATGCGCGATGCCCTGCAGCGCGTCATCCAGCGCGTGGAACTGCGCGCGGATGAGGTTCGCGGAGTAAACGTAGGCGGGCGTGCCGACGCGCTTGGCGATGGCCTCGAGCAGCGCCGGGTCGACGGCTAGTAAGCCTGCGCCCACACCGCCTCGGCGATGCTCGGCCGACCGCACCACATGCAGGTCTTGGGCGTTTCGGGCGACCGGAACTCGGGATCGGGGAGCACCCGGACCGTCGCCGCCGTCTCCTGCTTGATCGCTTCCTCGCAGGCGGCGTCGCCGCAGAATCCACCGTACGCGAAGCCGCCCTGGTCCTTCATGAAGTCGATGAACTGCTGTTTCGAGACTCCGCGAATCGAAGCGGCCTCGCGCCGCTCGCGTGCGGCGGCGAGCAACGCGGCCTGTATCTCGTCCAGCATGGTCTTGACGGTCGCGGCGATCCCGGCCAGCGGCAGCGGCGCCTTGCCGCCGCCGCGGCGCGCACTCATCGCCTGCCCCGCCGCCACATCCTTGGGACCGACCTCGAGCCGCAACGGCACGCCGCGGGCTTCCCACTCGAAATACTTGGCCCCCGGCTTCATCGAGTCGCGCGCATCGAGCGTCACCCGTACCCCCGCGCCCTGGAGGTCGCCCTTCAGCCGTTCGCCGAGAGTCAGCACCTGCGCTCGCTCTGCATCGGATTTCCAGATCGGCACGATGACCACTTGTACCGGTGCGAGACGCGGCGGGCAGATCAGACCAAAGTCGTCGGAGTGGGTCATGATCAGACCGCCGATCAACCGGGTCGTCACCCCCCACGACGTGTTCCAGACGTATTCCTGGCCGCCCGCGGCGGTCTGGTACTGCACCCCGAACGCCCGTGCGAAATTCTGCCCGAGGTTGTGGGAGGTGCCTGCCTGCAGCGCCTTGCGATCCTGCATCAGGGCCTCGATCGCGTAGGTGCGCAGCGCGCCGGCGAATTTTTCGCTCTCGGTCTTCACGCCGGTAATCACCGGCATGGCGACCCACTCCTCCGCGAACGACCGGTAGATGCCGAGAATCGTTCGCGTCTCGCGCTCGGCATCCGCCTCGTCGGCGTGCGCCGTATGGCCTTCCTGCCAGAGGAATTCCGTGGTGCGCAGGAACAGACGCGTGCGCCGCTCCCAGCGCACGATGTTGCACCACTGGTTGAGCAGCAACGGCAGGTCGCGATAGCTCTGGATCCACTTGGCGAACATGGCGTAGATGATCGTCTCGGACGTCGGCCGGACGACGAGCGGCTCTTCCAGCGCCGACTCGGGGTCGAGCATCACCGCTGCCGCCCCCGTCTTCCCCGTCGCCTTGAGCCGCGTGTGCGTGACGAGCGCAACCTCCTTCGCGAATCCTTCGACGTGCTCGGCCTCCTTGGCGAGGAAGCTCATGGGGATGAACAGAGGGAAGTAGGCGTTCTGATGTCCGGCACCCTTGATCATGTCATCCAGGGCGCGCTGCATCAGCTCCCAGATGCCGTAGCCGTTGGGACGAATGACCATGCAGCCGCGTACCGGCGAGTAGTCCGCCAGCTCGGCCTGCATGATGACGTCGTTGTACCACTCGCTGAAGTCCTGCGCGCGTGGCGTGATCTTCTGCGCCTGTGCCATGCCGACCTTGCGGATGAGAGTCTAGAGCTGCTCCAGCACGTCCCGCGTCCGCTCGTTGCGGACGTTGCCGGTGTTCAACGTCGTCGCCGGCTCGAACAGCATCACTTCGACCTCCTCGTCGGCCACCGGACGGTGCTCGACCATCCGCGGCACGATGAGGAATTCCCCCTGCTCGATCCACACCGTGCGGTCGCGGAATTCCATCCGGAACCGTCCTTTCACCACGTAGAACAGCTCGTCCTCCTCCACATGGTGGTGCCACACGAACGGCCCGAGGAACTTCACGAGTTTCACCATCTGGCCGTTCAGCTCGCCCACGACCTTGGGCTCCCAATGCGAGCCGATGCGCGCGAGCTTCTTGGCGAGATTCACAGGCTCCGTCATGATCGTTGCAGCTCCGTGAGGACTGTCCCCAGCGACACCGTTCGCTCGCTCCCCCCACCCAGATCACGCACCACCGCAGTGCCCGCCTTGCGCTCGTCCGGGCCGATAATGACGGCGTGTGGTGCGGCACGGGCCGCCGCCAGCTCCAGCTGCTTGCGGACCGCCTGGGGCTTGAGGCTGTATTCGACCGCCAGCCCCGCGTCGCGCAGCTCGTGACCCAGTTTGAGAACGGCAGGGAAATCGTCCGCTCCGACGGGGATCAGGAATCCATCAAGTCGAGCCGTCTGCCTCGGGGCGATCCCGTGCTCCTTCAACAGCTCACCCAGGACCACGTCCCCCATCCCGAATCCCAGCGCCGGGAGATCGATCCCGCCCAGGGCCTTGAGCAGGCCATCGTAGCGTCCCCCGCCGCAGATGGCGCGCAGCGCTTTTGCGGCATCGAATAGCTCGAACACGATTCCCGTGTAGTACGCGAGCCCGCGGACGATCGTCAGATCGACGTCGACGAAGTCGCCCAGGCCCATTGCCCGGAGCGCACCAATAACCTCCACGAGCGGCGCCCCGACCTCGGTCTTGCCGATCGTGTCGAGCGCTGCCCGCACGGCGTCGAGCCCCTTCAGCCCCGCAATCCGGAAAATGCCGTCGATCGCCGCTTGCGAGCAGCCCGCCGCCTGCAACCCTTCGCTCAGCGCAGCGTGCGGTACCCGCTCGCTGCGATCGATGGCCGCATACGCGGCGTCGAGCTGACTCACCGTGGCCCCGGCGCCCAGGAGCAGCGCCTGCAACACCCGGCGGTCGGAGATCCGCGCCCGTACATCCCGGGGCCCGAGCCCCGCGGCGCGCGCGACGTCGATGGCGGCGGCGATCAGCTCGGCATCGGCAAGCGGGCCGGGCTCGCCGATAATGTCCATGTTGAGCTGGAAGTGTTCTCGAAGCCGCCCCCGCTGCTGCCGCTCGTAGCGGAACAACTGCGGAATCGCGAACCAGCGGATCGGCTTCTTCAGGGCCTGGGCGCGCGCCCCGACCATGCGTGCGAGCGTCGGGGTCATCTCCGGCCGCAGCGCCACCTGCCGCTCGCCCTTGTCCGTGAACGCGTACAGCTGCCCGACGATCTCGTCTCCGCTCTTCTGGGTGTACAGCTCCAACGGCTCGAGCGGCGGCCCGTCGTATTCCTCAAAACCGTACCGGGCGGCGACGCTGCGCCAGATGGCGAAAATGTGATTGCGAAGGGCCGTGTCGTCGGGGTAAAACTCGCGAAAGCCGGGAAGCGCTTTCCCTTGCATCACAACAATTTAGCCAAGCGGCGCGAAGCCGGGCAAGCGCGCCATCGCGTCACCGACGGTGTGAAACGAGCCGGTGACGAGCATCGTACGCGCGCCGTCCTGGACCTCGGCGAGCGCGCGGTCGAAGCTCGGCTCGAAGCGAATCCCCGCGGCAGCCAGTCCCGATCCCGCATCGCCGAAGTCGCTCGCCTGCCAGCGCTGGTGACCCGGCACCGACGGCGCCACGGTCAAGAGCA
>DASSIL010000182.1:0-3075 GCA_035691925.1 Gemmatimonadales bacterium | reverse complement strand
GCCCGGGGTCCTGGTGTGCAGCTGGTTGTGCCCGGGCGAGAAATCCCCGAGGATCGTCGCCCGTCCCGCCTGCGTCGACGTCCGCTGGTGCGCGGTGTGCGCGAAGCTGTCGACGATGCTCTGGTGGCAGCTGCGACAGGTTGGCGCAGGAGCGCCGGGATCAGGGCCCCCCCGTGCAGTCCCTCCCACGAGCACGCTCAGCAGGAGCGGCCACATTTAGTGGCAATTCGCCGAGCCGGTGATCACGGGCGCCACGAAGGTGCCTCGAATCGGCAGCAGCCCGGTGGGATCGTCGATGCGATCGGTGCGCTGCACCGGCAGATAGAAGCGCCCGCTGATGGCGAGTCCGTTCGGTACCACCACGAGCTGGGAGATCGTGAGGCTCCCGCCCCGGCGAGACACTCCATCCACCCGAGCACCCTGCAGCAAGGTGAACCACTGGCCCCAGTCGCGCGGGGGGCTACAGAATGGGTCGAGCGTCTGACTAGCGGACTCCTGGATACCCAGAGAGTCGATCGGGAACACGCCGGGACCCGCCGGCGGCGTCCGCAGCACCACGTCGGCTTCTTCCGTGGTAATCGCTCCCTCTATCGTCGTGAGAGTGAGACGGAATGTCGACGCCCCGCCTGTCCGCGGGTACACCGACCCCCGCACCGAGACACGTCGTGCGCGTTGCACCGTGCCGAAGATCGTGTAATACGCCGAGCCTCCGGCGGTGTCTGAGAGCTGGAGCACTTCGACGGTGCCGCCGTCCGTGACGGTGTCGGGCGCGAGCGCCGCGTGAGCCGTCACCTGGACCGGCCCGCCGACGGCATTGGCGGTGATCCGGCCGGTCACTGAATCCACCGTGGCTGTCGCGGTCGCCACAGGGGTAAACCAGACCGTCGGCGCCCCGGCGGCTTTGTGGACGACTTCGATCGGCACTGTGTACGTATCTCCTGGCATCATCATGATGGAGTCGACGAGCAGCGTCACCTTGAGCGTCGGCGACACCACGATCACCGCGAACCCCCGAGTACTCTGGGCATCCGCGAACAAGGCCGCGATGCCGGGTGCGTGTCCCGTGATCCGTCCCGTGCCGGGATCGACGGAAATCACCGAGGTGTCGTTTGTCGACCAAGTCACGACGCCAGGATCCGCGGTGTTGCCATGGTCGTCGATATACGTGACTTGCCGCTTCAGCAGCAGGTCCCCGACGAAGGCGCTGTCGAGGACTGGTGTCAGGATGAGCTTGGGCGTATGCAGCGGCGCCACATCAAGCGAGCACGCTCCGAGGGTCACCGAGAGCGCGGCCAGAACACGAAGTCGAATCATCACGCCTTCCAGGGAGTTCACCAGAGAGACTACAGGGGCGGCCGCTCAGAGGCCAGATGCCTCGTTCGAACGCGGCGCGTAACTTGAGAGGACCATGACCGACGTCCCGATTTCCCGCCGCTCGCTCCTGGCCGGCGCTGCCGGCGCGCTCGGAGCGGGAGCCCTGCAACACCAGATCGCCAGACTGCAGAACCAGAGTGGAGCGCCGGCCATACCACCGGACCCGACGAAGGTCCCCGGAACGCCCTTGAGCGCGCTGGGCGAGCGCTCCCCATTCGAACGCCCGCGCCGCGTGCCGATGGGCACCAACCAGGGGGCCTCACTCACCCCGCTGCAGGATCTTTACGGCATCGTCACGCCCGCCGACCTGCACTTCGAGCGGCACCACGCGGGGGTACCGGCGATCGACCCCGCGCAGTACAAACTGCTGATCCACGGGATGGTCGAGCGACCGATGGTGTTCGACCTCGCGGCGCTGCGCCGCTTCCCCGCCGTCTCGGCGCTGCACTTCCTCGAATGCTCCGGCAACGGCGGGGCCAGCCTCCGCAACATCCGTCCGGAGCTGACACCGCAGTTGATCGACGGGCTCACGAGCACGAGCGAATGGACCGGCGTGCCGCTGGCGACGTTGTTGCGCGAAGTCGGCGTCAAGCCCGGCGCCACGTGGTTTCTCGCCGAAGGCGAGGACGCCGCCGTCCTGGCGCGCAGCATCCCGATCGAGAAAGGATGGCAGGATGCCATCGTCGCCTACGGCCAGAACGGGGAGCCGTTGCGGCCCGAGCAGGGCTATCCCGCGCGCCTGTTCCTGCCGGGGTGGGAAGGCAACACCAACGTGAAGTGGTTGCGGCGCATCGAAGTCACCGACCACCCCTTCATGACGCGGGAGGAGACCTCGAAGTACACCGATCCCCTGGCCGATGGGACGGCGCGGCAGTTCAGCTTCGTCATGGATGCGAAGTCGATCATCACCTTCCCTGCCTATCCGGTGACGCTCCCCGGCGCGGGATGGTGGGACATCACCGGGATCGCGTGGAGTGGGCGCGGGCGGATCACCCGGGTCGACATCAGCACCGATGGCGGGACTCATTGGACGCAGGCCGAGTTGCAGGGTCCGGTGCTGCCGCAGTGTCACACCCGGTTCCGGTATCTGTGGAATTGGGACGGGAGGGAGTCGCTGATCATGAGCCGCGCCGTCGACGAGACGGGTTATGCCCAGCCCACGCTCGCCCAGCTGCGCGCTGTGCGCGGCATCGGCACCTTCTACCACTTCAATCACATTCGCGCCTGGCGCGTGCGCCGCGACGGCAGCGTCGTGTTCGGGCTCGAGGGCTGAGTGCGCCGCATCGTGGTACTCGCGGCAGTCGCGCTGCTCACCGGAGCGTGCGGGGGCGGCGGTCAACCCGGGGGCACCGTCCCGGGGTCAGCCCCCTCCGGCGAACCCCGGGAATTCGGCTTCGGCAGAGCAGCCACGGCCGAGGAGATCACAGCCTGGGATATCGCTATCTCGCCTGATGGGACCGGGCTGCCACCCGGAAGCGGGACTGCCCGGCAGGGTGCAGGACTGTTCCAGCAGAAATGCGCGATGTGTCACGGAGCCACGGGTACCGAAGGACCAGCCGAGCAGCTCGTCGGCCGGGAGCCGCGGCAGGGGTTCCCGTTCGGCCGGGACCCGTCGCTCGTGCGGACGATCGGCAACTACTGGCCGTACGCGACGACGCTGTACGACTACATCCATCGCGCCATGCCGCTCAACGCTCCGGG
>DASSIL010000181.1:0-20874 GCA_035691925.1 Gemmatimonadales bacterium | reverse complement strand
GTGAACCAGCTCTGCGATAATGCCCAGGGCGCGGTCCCGGAGCGCGAAGTGGCGGCACAGTGTCTCGAAGGTGCATCTATCTCCGTCGTGTGTGAACTCGCCTTCGAACATGTCGAACCGCAGCTCCCCGGGCTCCGGTCGGTAGCCCTTGGGTGCGACGAATCGGAAACGCGCGTCCTGGTCGATGAACCGCTTGATCAACCACGCGCTCGAAATCCGGTCGACGTGTACCCCCACGCGCGTAACCCACGTCCGCCCCTGCATCCCCCCCTCCGGAGACGTCCCGGTGTCGGATCCCGCCTTCCTCCGTTCCAGTGCCATGATTGCTGCCTCCGCATCGGCCCGTCCCTGGGCCGCGAAGTGATCGACGCCCGAGACCAGGGCGAAGCGGCGCTTGAGCCGGTCGACATCGCCCGACTCGCGCTGCGCGGCCGCGGCGATCTCGCCGTACTCGCGCGACCGCTCCGCCCGCTGCGCCCCGATCAGCCGCGCGTCCGTCGCCGGCTCGTGAAAGGTCCCCTCGCAAATCGTTGCCTCCCCGCCGAGCTCGACGATCTCCCGCACCAGCCACTCGAAGTCCTCGCGCGATTGCTCGCTCGCCGGGAGGGCATAGACGGTCCGCTTCAGCGGCACGGCGCCGATGCTCTGCAGCCGCCGGCGGACTTTGACGCGGGCATAGTCGGGCTTGGGAGGAACCTGATGAATCAGGAGCAGCCACCGGGATGGCTGTGATTCAATTGGCTGTGATTCAATTGGCTGTGATTCAATTGGCTGTGATTCAATAGAATCAATCATTGATTCTATTGTATATCATTAAGGACGACTCGTCAATTGCCCACTTGACCACCGTTCGGACTGGGGCGATTTCCCAGTGTCTCCAAACACCGGGTGCTCGGGATGGATCGACGAAGCGCTCTGGGGCTGCTGACCGCCACCGCGGCGGCCGCATACGCTCCCGATGAGCTGCTGTCCATCGGCAGGTCGCTGCACCAGCGAATCCTCCAAGGCACGCGCCGGGTACTCAATGCCCAGCAGGACGCGACGCTCCTCGTCCTCACCGATCTCATCCTCCCCGCCACCGATACTCCCGGCGCAAAGGCCGCCGGCGTGAACGCCTTCGTCGACCTGCTGCTCGCCGAGTGGCTCGATCCCGAGGATCGCGATCGCTTCCTCAAGGGATTGGCCGACGTCGATACGCGGGCCCGGACGGCGTTCGGCAAGGACTTCATCCAGGGCTCTGCCGAGCAACAGGCGGCGTTGCTCGTCGCCCTCGACGACGAGGCCGCCCGCTGGAAGGCGAGCCCCGAGGCGACGCGGGGGCCCGAGCCGTTCTACCGCAACCTCAAGTGGGTGACATTGTTCGGGTATTTCACGTCGCAGGTGGGCGCCGAGCAGGAAGAGCATTACGCCATCATCCCCGGGCGCTACGTCCCCTGCGCCCCGGCGGACACTCTCTCGCCCACTGAGTGAGACCAGCGATGCCTAAGACCTACGACGCGATCGTTGTCGGCTCCGGGATGACCGGCGGCTGGGCCGCCAAGGAGCTGACGGAGGCGGGCCTCGAGACGCTGGTGCTCGAAGCGGGCCGCAACATCACCCCCGCCGACTACGTGGAGCACGTGCCGCCCTGGCAGATGCGTTTCCGCGGCCTCGACGACCGCAAGAAGCGCATGGCGGATCAGCCGATTCAGCGGGAGTGCTACGCCTGCGACGAGTGGTCGTCCAAGTTCTTCGTCAACGACCACGACAACCCCTACACGACCGAACCCGACAAGCCGTTCCTCTTCCTGCGCGGCCGGCAGGTGGGTGGCCGCTCGATCATGTGGGGACGCCAGGTATACCGCTGGAGCGACCTCGATTTCGAAGCGAATCTGCGCGACGGCATCGCCATCGACTGGCCGATTCGCTACGCTGACATCGCGCCCTGGTACGACCACGTCGAGCGGTTCATCGGCATCTCAGGCGAGAAGCTCGGTCTTCCCCAGCTCCCCGACGGGCAGTTCCTGAAGCCGATGGAGCTGAACTGCGGCGAGCAGGTGGTGCGGGACGCCCTGGCGAAGCACTGGCCGGGGGAGCGGGTCCTGACGATCGGGCGCTGCGCCATTCTCACCGAGGACCACAACGGCCGGGCGGCGTGCCACTACTGCGGCTACTGCGAGCGCGGCTGCGTGACGCTGTCGTATTTCAATTCGATCAACGCTACGCTCCCCGCCGCTCGAGCGACCGGAAAGATGACGCTGCGTCCCCTGAGCGTGGTCCACAGTCTCGTCTACGACAAGAAGCGCAACCGCGTGCGCGGCGTGCGGGTGATCGACGGCGATACGAAGCACGCCATCGAGTTTCAGGGGCGCGTGATCTTCCTGTGTGCCTCGACGCTCGAATCGGCCCGCATCCTCTTGAACTCTGCCACCCCCGACTTCCCCAACGGACTCGCGAATTCGAGCGGCGAGCTGGGGCACAATCTGATGGACCACATCATGGGCGGCGGGGCCAACGGCAAGATCTCGGCGCCGGCGGACAAGAAGCCGGTGGGTCGGCGGCCCAACGGGATCTACGTCCCCCGCTTCCGCAATCTCCAGGGCGGACCGAAGTCGACGTTCCTGCGCGGCTACGGCTTCCAGGGGGGCGGCGGTCGTGAGGGCTGGGGCCGGGGGGCCGACCTCCCGGGATTCGGCGCTGATTGGAAGAAGGCGCTGCGTGAGCCGGGAGACTGGGGCTTCGGGTTCTACGGGTTCGGCGAATGTCTCCCCAACCACAACAACTTCGTCGAGATCGACAAGACCAAGAACGATGCCTGGGGGATCCCCGTCCTCAAGATTCATTGCACCTACGGGGACAACGAGCGGGCGCTGATGCAGGACGCCTCGATCGCCGCGGCGGAGATGCTGGCGGCCGCCGGGGCGCGGGAGATCACCCCCTACATCGAGCCGAACCCGCCCGGCAAAGCGATTCACGAGATGGGGACCGCGCGCATGGGTCGCGATCCGAAGACGTCGGTGCTGAACGCGCACAACCAGGCGCACGACATCCCCAATCTCTTCGTCACCGACGGGGCCTGCATGGTGTCCACCGCGTGCCAGAACCCGTCGATCACCTACATGGCGCTCACCGCCCGGGCGTGCGACTACGCCGTCGGGGCGATGAAGCGGAGGGAGATTTAATGGAACGGCGTGACTTTCTCGGATCCCTTGCGGCGGCGACGGTACTGCCGCGCCTCTCGTTCGCTTCGCTGGACCCGCTGTTCCGGGCCCGCATCGCGAAAGTGGGCATTCAGCTCTATACCGTGCGCGACCTCATGAAGGCGGACTTCGAGGGAACGATCGCGAAGGTTGCCCAGACCGGGTACCGCGAAGTGGAGTTCGCGGGCTACTTCGATCGCACGCCGGAGCAGGTGCGCGCCGTGCTCGACAAGAACGGCCTCGCTGCTCCCTCCTGCCACGTCGGCTACGAAAACACCGCGGACGACAAGTGGGCCGCGACGCTGCAAACGGTGAAAGCCGTGGGCCACCAGTATGTAGTGTGCGCCTGGATTCCCGAAGAGGCGCGTAAGACCGCGGACGACTGGAAGCGGGTCTGCGATCGCTTCAACACGGCAGGGCAGGCCGCCCAGGCGGCGGGCGTGCAGTTCGCCTATCACAATCACAGCTTCGAATTCGCGCCGCTCGCCGACAAGCAGATTCCCTACGACCTGCTGCTTGCCAACACCGACCCCAAGCTGGTGCAGCTCGAGGTCGATCTCTTCTGGATCACCTTCGCGGGCGCCGACCCGGTCTCCTACTTCATGAAGTATCAAGGCCGGTTCCCGATGGTGCACGTGAAGGACATGATGAAGAAGCCCACCCCCGACGCGAAGCCGGAGCAGGTCATGACGGATGTGGGCAAGGGGAGCATCGACTGGAAGGCGATCTTCATGCATTCCGGCCACGCCGGGATCCAGCATTACTTCGTCGAGTACGACCAGCCGCCGCAGCCGCTGGCAGATATCAAGACGAGCTTCGACTATCTGAGCACGCTCGACTTCTGACTACCGTCGCTGGGCGGTGCGCAGGCCCAGCACCCCGTTGATCCAGCGGACCAGCGGGAGCAGCACTGTGAAGTCCTCTTCCAGCAGTGCGACGAGCCGCCCGCCGACCGCCTGACGATCCGTCAGGCGGCGGCCGGCGACGAACGACTGAAACCTGAGCCACCCCGCGGCCGGATGGTCGGGCGCGTACCCGCGCGGCACGCGTTTCAGTTGGCCCTCGTCGTCCAGTCCTCCGAAACGACGCTTCAGCTTCGGGTTTCCGGCAATCCTCGCGAACGCCTCCGGGTGCTCGGCGATCGCCTCGCGGATCCTCGCCAACGCGTCCTTCGGCGGCATCCACATCCCGCCGCCGGTGAACGACTCCCCCGGAGCGATCTGAAAATAGAATCCGGCGCCGCCCCCTTCGGCCTCCCGCCCCACGCCGCGGCTTCCGTCGCGATGATAGAACCAGCACGAGGCGTGCGTCTTGTAGGGCGATTTGTCGGCTGAGAACCGGATGTCCCGGTAGATCCGGAACATCGAGCGCTTCGGATCGCCCACGATCTCCGGGGCGAACCGCGCCAGCCGCACATCCAGCTCCTCGATCAGCGCGTGCATCGGCGCCTTGACGCTCGCTTCGTATTCGTTGCGGTGCGCTTCGAACCACGGCTTCTCATTGTGCGCCGCGAGACCGCGCAGGAAGCGGAGTGTTGCCGGAGAGAAGCTCATGGCCCGCCCTTTTTCGGGTACGCCGGTGCCGGGGGCACCGGGAGCGGATGGTCGCGGATCTGGCGCTGCAGGTAGGAGATCGCGGCCTGGAGTTGCGCGTCCGATCCGTTATAGGTGCTGTGCGGCAGGTTGTCGACGACGCTATCCGGATCGACGCCGTGCCCCTCGATGAGCCAGCGGCCCTCGGGCCCATACACGCCGAACTCCGCCGCCGTGGCAATGCCCCGGTCCACCAGGAAATTGCTCGACGACAACCAGATTTCGCCGCCCCAGGTGCGCGTCCCGATGACGCGGCCCAGCCCGAGCCGGCGGAAGCCTTCGGTGAACGCCTCGCCGTCGGACGCCGTCCAGGCGTCGCACAACACCACGAGGTGGCCGCGGAACGCCCACTGCATGTTCCAGTAGGGACTTCCCACTCGCGGCTGCCAATAGAACCACGCCTTGCGCAGCAGCTTCTCCAGCACCCAGCTGTCGATGTTGCCGCCGGTGTTGTGGCGCACGTCGATGATCAGGCCGGCGCGGTTGAACACCGGATAGAAGTCGCGTGCCCAGCGGGCGATGTCGGCGGACGTCATGGAGCGCAGGTGGACATAGCCGATCTGCCCGCCGCCCGCCGAGTCCACGATGTCGCGACGACTCACCTCCCAGTCGTCGTAGCGCAAGCTGCGCGCCGCCTGTGTGTTGATGGGCGTGACGATCACGTCGCGCGCGGGGCCGTCGCCTGCCGGCACCACGTGCAGCAGCACCTGCTTGCCGGCGGTTCCCTCGAGCAGCGCGGCGGGGCTCGATACGCTCGCGGTCGACATGCCGTTGATCTGCTGAATCACGTCGCCCTCGTGCACGGCGGCGGAGACCTGCGCGAGCGGGGCGAGCGCCGTCGGGTAGTCGGGGTCGCCGCGGTAGATGTGACGCACACGCCACCCACCACCCGCGGAGTCGCGCGTCAGCTCGGCGCCGAGCGAGGCGGTCTGGACCTGGTCTTTTCCTTCCCGCAGGTCGCCGCCATACACGAAGATGTGGAGCGCCGAGAGCTCGGAGACCATTTGCGCCAGGAGGTCCGACAGGTCGTTGCGGTCGGCGACGCGCTCGACCAGCGGCCGGTACTTGGCACGGATCCCGGGCCAGTCGAGCCCGTGCATGCGCGGATCGTAGAAGTAGTCCCGCTCGAGCCGCCACGCCTCGTCGAACATCTGGCGCCACTCCTCGCGCGGGTCGAGCGGAAACGTCCACCCGGTGAGGTTCACCGCCGCCTTGTCGAGATTGGCGCTGGGCCCGCTCGTCGCGTCGATCACGTCGAGCGCGTTGCCCTTGCGGAACAGGAGCTTCTTGCCGTCGCCCGACAGCTCGTAGCTCCGCACGTCGTCCGCGAGGGTCTTCGCGGTGATGTCGGTGTTGCCGATATCGAGGGCCTGCAGGGCCGCCGGGTGCTCGACCGTGGTCTGGCGGGTGAGCCAGAAGAGCCGGGTGCCGTTCGCCGACAGCGCCTCGTAGTTCCCTGCGGCAATCGGGACTTCCACGAGACGCCGTGCGATTCCATCGAGCACGATCGCGGGCGTCGCGGGTGCGGCGGCGCCGGGCTTTGCGGGCGTCGCCGCAGGTCTCTTCGCCGTGTCCGGCGGCGTCGACGTCGACTGCAGCTCGTCCGCGGCCTGGAACGGGAAGCGCAGCCCCGGCTGGAGCGCGAGGGCGTAGATCTTCGTCTGACGATCGAAGAACGGTTCCGGCTGGCGCGGCCCCCACGGTGCCCCGACGAGCGACTGGAACGTGCGATCCGAGAGGAAGTAGAGCCACTTCCCGTCCGGCGTGAATGCGGGGCTGTAACTGTCGGCGCGATCCGTCGTCACCGCGGTGCGGCGCGCGTCCTGGACACCGTACAGCCAGATGCGCCCGAAGGTGACGGCGGGTCGCACGTACGCCAGGTACTTCGAGTCGGGGGACCAGGCGAGATCGGCGAAATCGCCATCCGGCGTGGAATCGATCGCCACCGCCGAGCGTTGGCCGAAGCGGTACAGCCACAACACCTGGTTCTTGTCGTAATAGGCCAGCCACTGGCCGTCGGGCGAGGGGACGCCGTCCCAGCGCAAGACGTGCGCATCGCGTGTCAGCTGCTCCGGATCACCCACGCCGTTCGCCGCCAGGCGCCACCACTCGGTCTCGCCGGTACGGTCCGACAGTGCGAGCAGGGTCTTGCCGTCGGGCGCAAAGCGCGCCTGGCGATAGCGCACCTGTGCGCCCGAGCCGAGCGATGCCTCGACGAACCGGCCGCCCGCCTGGCCCGTGGGGGCGACGAACACCTGGCCGCGCGCGGTCAGCACCACGCGCGACCCGTCGGCCGAGAGATGCGCGGTGGTGAGGTAGTCGATCGAGTTGGTCACCCACCGCACCCGGCGTTGATCGAAATCGGTCGCGAGGCGGATGTCGAGCGTCGTGTCGGTGGCGCTCGCGATGTCGTAGCGATGCAGGTCGGCGCCGAGCTGATAGACGATGCGGCCGTCGCCGAGGGTGGGCGCCAGCACGTCCCAGCCGCGATGATGAGTCAGCTGCTTCAGGTCGTGCCCGTCCTCATCCATCGACCAGAGGTTGACCGTCCCGTCGCGGTCGGACGCAAAGTAGATCCGGTGCTCCCACCACATCGGCTCGCGGCTCGTCCCGGGGTAGTCGGCGGTGAGCGGGACCGCTTCCGCCGCTCCGCTCGCGTACTTCCAGATGTTCTGCGCCGTGCCGCCCTGGTAGCGCTTCGTGTGGCTCCCCTGAAACGCATAGCGGGTGAAGTACAGGGTGCGCCCCGCCGGGTCGAACGTTCCGTCGCTCGCTTCCGCGAGCGGCAGGAGCTCGCGGCGGTTCGTGCGCGGATCGATGGTCGCGAGCTGCCAGGAAGGAAGGGTGGATGAGCCGGGAGTCGTATAGAGGATGCGGCCGTCGGGCGTCCAGCCGACCGCGAGCGCCGGGGCTCCCTCCCAGGTGCGCCGCGTCGGCAGCCCCCCGCCGATCGGCATCGTGTACAGCTCGGTCGGCCCCTCGTAGCTCGCGGAAAACGCAATCGTCGATCCGTCGGGCGAGATCCGGGCGCGCGACTCTTCACCGGGATGCGAGGTGACGCGGCGCGCCACTCCCCCTTGCACGGGGACGGTCCAGAGGTCGCCCTCGGCGGTGAAGACGATCGTCTCGCCGTGGATCGCCGGTGCGCGGTAGTAGCCCACTGTCGCCGGCTCCTGGTGCGCGGCGGGGGGCGATCCCAGGGACACGAAGAGCACGACGAGCGCGGACAGATACGTTCGAATCATGCGTGACTCCAGGTCGAGAGCGGCAATGCCCTTGTTATTGCGGTTTCTCGGCTTGCAAGCGGGTGAGGTCGGTGCGCGCCTCGCGCTGTTGCAGCAGGTCGGCAGTGAACTCGTAACCGAAAAAGATAACGCCCGGCACCGTCCCGGCGGCTAGCCGCGCTCAGGGCCGGCCCGTATTCTTGATGTTCGATTTGACCACGCTCCTCGAGCTGATCTGCCTCGGACCACCTACGGCGCGACTCGGCGGCAAGGATCCCCCCTCCGACGTGCTGTGGCGCAAGCATCTCGGCTTGCTCATTTATCTCGCGTTGTCCCCCGATCGCTCGCGCGCGCGGGATCACCTGCTGGGCGTGTTCTGGCCCGAAAAGCCCGAAAAGGATGCCCGGCACTCGCTCAACGAAGCGGTGCGGCGGTTGCGCTCCGGGCTCGGCACCCCACGGCTCGTCACCCGCGGCGAGCTGATCACGTTGCAGGACGATGGTCTGAGCGTGGACGTCGAGCAGTTTGCGAAGCTGGCGGAGCGGCAACGTTCGGAAGCTGCCCAGCTCTTGCGCGGCGATTTCCTCGAAGGGTTCACCGTCGATGATGCCCCGGATTTCGAGGATTGGGCCGCACGCGAGCGGACGCGCTGGCGGGCCAAAGGGGCCGCGGCGCTGGTGGCGCTGGGCGAGGGGGCGCTGGCGCTCGGACACCTCGACGATGCGGAAGAGTTCGCGTTGCGCGCCCTCGCACTCGAATCGCACAGCGAACCGGCGGTGCGGCTGCGGCTGCGGGCGATGGCGCTGCGCGGCGACACGGCGGGAGCGCTCACCTCGTTTCACGAATTCGAGACGCGCCTCGCGGCGGAGGCCGGGGAGCGGCCCAGCCCGGATCTCGAAGCCCTCGTCAAGCAGATCCGGTTGCGCCGGTCGCGCCAGCCGGTCGTGCCGCACGAGGATGCCCCGGCGCCGCTGGTCGGCGATGCCGAGGTGCGGCGGCGCGTCTTCCGGGTCGTCAGCGAAACGCTCGCGGGAGCCTCGCGCACCCTCGCGATCGTGGCCGGTCCCGGTCTGGGGAAGACCCGGCTGCTCTGCGAGTGCCTGAATCGCGCCGAGCTCGAGGGAGCACTCGTCGTCGTCTCGACTCCGCTCGAGAGCGACCACGACGCGCCGTGGAGTACGCTGCGGGGTCTCGGTCGTGCCGGGCTCGCGACCGCTCCGGGAAGCGCGGCCACCGACCCGGCGGCGCTCGGGGTCCTGGCCAGCGTGGCCTTCGATCTCCCCGGACCGGCGCCGCGCGTCCCCGCGGATCGCGGCGAGGTCGCCGCCGCGTTGACCCAGCTGCTGTGCGCGGTGGCGGAGGAGCAGCCGCTGATCCTCGCGGTGGATGACGCCCACTTCGCCGACGGCGCGACGCTCGAGGCGCTGGGCGCGGCGCTCGCCGGAGTGCGGCACGGGCCGCTGGCGCTGTTCGTGTCGTGTCTTCCCGAAGCCGAACGGGGGCCCGCCGCGCTGACGCAGCTGCGCAGCCAGATCGGCGGGCGGTTGCCGGGTGACACCGTGCGACTCGCCCCGCTGGAAACGAGCGACATCCGGCAGCTCGTCGACGCGCTCGCCCCATGGTGTCCGGATGCGGAGCGCCGCGAGCGGCTGACGCGACGGGTCGCCTTCGAGAGCGGCGGCATTCCCTTCCTGGCGGTGACGCTGCTGCAGGCGCTGCAGCGCGCCTCGACGATGCGCGCCGACGTGCTCGCGTGGCCGGCCCCCGGCCGCACCATCGACAGCCCGCTGCCGATCAGCGTCCCCGATCTCGTGCGCATGGCGGTGGTGGCGCGCGTCTCGGCGCTCGCCCCACAGGACCTCAATCTGATCCGCACGGCGAGCGTGGGCGGCCGCTCGTTCGATCGCGAGCTGCTGGCGGGGATGTGCGGTCTCTCGCCGGAGGCGCTGGAGGAGGCCCTGGCTCGCATCGAGCGCGCGGGGCTCGCCACCTTCGACGGGTTCCGCTACGCCTTCGCGGCGCCGCTCATCGCCGAAGTGGTGCGGCGGGAGTGCCTCACGCCGGGCCAGCGCTCGACGCTGCTGCGCCGCGCCGCCGCGGCGCTTGCCACCCGCGACGACATGGACGCGCGGGTGCTGCGGGTCGAGATGCTCGCGGAAGCCGCGCCGGGCCCCGAGGTGGTGGATCTCGCGGTGTCGGCCGCCGCGGAGGCGCTGGCGGCGGGCGCGGTACGCAGCGCGCGCCGCGCGCTGGCCGCCGCGGAGTGCGTGGTGCACGCGGCAGCGGTCGACGCAGGGAGAGCGGCGCGTGTCGCGGAGCTGCGGCGCTGGGTCGAGGGCTAGGAAGGCACAACGGAGCGAGGGGCAGGACTGCACCCCGTCGCTCCGTCAGACGCGCCGGAGGGGGCGCGCGAGGGAAACGGTAGCACGGGCCGGTCATGTGGCGATCAACTGGCGGTCGTGCTAATTTGCTGTGCCTTTTCGCACCGACTTCTCGGGGGTTCAAGCGCCGCCGTGCCGCCACAACGACGACACCTCATCCTCCTTTGCACCCTCGTCGGCCTCGTGTCGATAGCGGCGTGCGCAGGACCATTTCCCCAATCCACGCTTTCGCCGACGTCGGATTTCGGCCACTCGATCGACCACCTGTTCCGGGGCATCTTCTGGTGGGCGGTCGGTGTGTTCGTGGTGGTGGAGGGAATCCTGCTCTTTTCCATCATCCGCTTCCGGCACCGCGAGGGGGCGCCGGCCCCGGCCCACCATCACGGGCACACCACGCTCGAGATCGCGTGGACGTTGGCCCCGGCCCTGATTCTGGTGTTCATCGCCGTCCCGACCGTCCGGACGATTTTCGAGACCAACGTTGCGCCCGCGGGCGCCCTGCGCGTCGAGGTGACCGGTCACCAGTGGTGGTGGGAGTACCACTACCCCGATCTCGGCATCACGACGGCCAACGAGCTGCACGTCCCGGTCGGGAAGCCGATCTCGATCGACATCACCTCCGCCGATGTAATTCACGCGTGGTGGACGCCGCGGCTCGGCGGCAAGCGGGACGCGATCCCGAATCACCACAACAAGATCTTCTTCACGGCCGACTCGGTCGGTGACTTCATGGGGCAGTGCGTGGAGTATTGCGGCGCCTCCCACGCCAACATGCGGTTGCGCACCTTCGTCGACAGCGACTCCGGGTTCCAGGCGTGGGTCGCGAATCAGAAGGCGGTGCCGGCGGTTCCCGCCAAGGGCAGCCCGGAGGAAGCGGGCCGGGCGGACTTCATGAAGTACGGGTGTATCGGGTGTCACACGGTGGCGGGCTATTCCAACGGCCCGATCGGCCCCAACCTGACCCACGTGGCGAGCCGCACGATGATCGCCGGCGACATCATGATGAACACCGAACAGCACCTGCGCGACTGGATCGCCAATCCCCCGGGGATGAAGCCGGGGTCGATCATGCCCAACCTCCACGTCAGCCAGACCGATCTCAGCGCCTTGATCGCCTACCTGCAGAGCCTCAAATGAGCGAAGCCACCGGACTGAAGAGCTGGCTCACCACCACCGATCACAAACGCATCGGGAAGCTGTACTTCTGGACGGCGTTCGTGATGTTCCTGATCGGCGGCTTCGAGGCGGAGCTGATTCGCATTCAGCTCGCCAAACCGGAAAACACCTTCGTCACGGCCGACACATACAACCAGCTGTTCACGATGCACGGCACGACGATGGTGTTCATGGCGCTGATGCCGCTCGCGGCCGCGTTCTTCAATTACATCGTGCCGCTGCAGATCGGGGCGCGCGACGTCGCGTTCCCCCGCCTCAACGCCTTCAGCTACTGGGTGTTCCTGCTCGGCACTATGTTCATGAACGCGAGCTGGCTGCTGCCGCACCATCCCGCGCCGGACGGCGGGTGGTTCGGGTACGCCACGCTCACCGAGCGGCAGTTCAACCCGGGCCCGAACATCGACTTCTGGCTGCTCGGTTTGCAGATCCTCGGCATCGCGTCGCTCGCCGCCGGCTTCAACTTCATCGTGACGATCCTCAACCTGCGCGCGCCCGGCATGAAGATGATGCGCCTGCCGGTGTTCAGCTGGATGACGCTGGTGACGTCGTTCCTCATGATCACGGCGTTCCCGGTGATCACGGTGGCGCTCGTCTTCCTGATGTTCGACCGCGTGTTCGGCACACACTTCTACCTCCCCGCCGCGGGCGGCGACCCGGTGCTGTGGCAGCACCTGTTCTGGCTGTTCGGCCACCCCGAGGTCTACATCCTGATTCTCCCGGCGATGGGGGTCGTCTCGGAGGTGCTGCCGACCTTCGCCCGCAAGCCGCTGTTCGGCTACACGGTGGTCGTGTACTCCGGCGTGCTCATCGGCTTCATGGGATGGGGCGTCTGGAGCCACCACATGTTCTCGGTGGGCCTCGGGCCGATTGCCGACTCGGTGTTCGCCCTCACGACGATGCTGATCGCGATCCCCACGGGGGTGAAGATCTTCAACTGGCTGGCGACGCTGTGGGGCGGTCAGATCAGGTTGACGACGGCGATGTGTTTCGCCCTGGGGTTCATCGGGTTGTTCACGATCGGCGGCCTCTCGGGCGTCACGCACGCTTCGCCGCCCGCCGACCTGCAACAGACCGACACCTATTACGTGGTGGCGCATTTCCACTACGTGCTGTTCGGCGGCACGATGATGGGGCTGTTCGCCGGGATGTATTACTGGTGGCCCAAGATGACGGGGCGGCTCCTGTCCGAACCGCTCGGCTACGTGCACTTCTGGCTGACGTTCATCGGAATGAACCTCACGTTCTTCCCGATGCACTTCACCGGCCTCCTCGGGATGCCGCGACGCGTCTACACCTATTCGCACGACCTCGGCGTCGACGACATGAACATGGTTTCGACGGTCGGGGCGGTCATCCTGGGCATCGGGATGATCGTGTTCGTCTACAACATCTGGCGCACGCGCACGAAGGGCGCGGTCGCGGGACCGAATCCGTGGGGCGGGGCGACGCTCGAGTGGTCAATCCCCTCGCCGCCGCCGGTGCACAACTTCGACGTCATCCCCACCGTGACGAGCCGGCTGCCGCTGTGGGACTCCGCTCCGGCGCCGAAGACGCCGCCGGGGCACATCCACGTACCCGGCGGGTCGTGGTGGCCCATGGTCGCCGCTGCCGGACTGCCGATCATGGCGCTCGCACCGCTCACCCGCACGCTGTGGGTCGTGTTCGTCGGGGGTGCGGTCCTGATCTACGGGATCTACCGCTGGGCCTACGAGCCCTTTGAGGTTTGAGCATGAGCCACGCCGCTGCTCCGACGCACTACACCAGTATGGGGCTGGACAGCCGCAAGATGGGCTTCTGGGCCTTCATCGGGTCCGAATGCCTGCTCTTCGGCTCGCTCATCTCGACCTACCTGGTCTATCAGGGTCGCAGCGTGGTGGGACCTACTCCGTCGCAGATCCTGAACATCCCGGTGACGTCGATCAGCACCTTCGACCTGTTGATGTCGAGCTTGTGGATGGTGCTGGCGCTGGCAGCGGTGCAGCGCGGCGACATGAAGTGGGCCAAGATCTGGCTGCTCGGCGTCGCCATCGGCGGCACGATCTTCCTCGGCTTCCAGTTCTACGAATTCAGCTCGTTCGTGCGCGAAGGGTTGACGATGCAGGCCAATCTCTTCGGCTGCACCTTCTTCATTCTGACCGGGACGCACGGCGCTCACGTGACGGTGGGCGTGATCTGGATGCTGACGCTCTGGGTTCGCGCGCTGCAGGGCAAGCTCGGGCCGCAGCACGCCATGACGGTGGAAATCGCGGGGTTATACTGGCACTTCGTGGACGTGGTCTGGATCGTCATCTTCACACTCGTCTACCTTCTCCACAAATGACCGGACACTCAATGGAGCACGCGCACGCCGCCGACCAGCCGCACCCGGTCGAGCACCCGCACCCGACCGCCGGGACCTACATTCGGGTCGCCGTGATCCTCACCGTGCTGACGGTGATCGAGATCGGCGTGTTTTACGTCCCGGCGTTCCATCCGGTGCTGGCGCCGGTGCTGTTGTCGCTGTCGGCGATCAAGTTCGCCATCGTCGTGATGTTCTACATGCACCTCAAGATGGACAGCAAGTTCTTCACCCTCCTTTTCGGCGGCCCGCTGTTGCTCGCGGCGGTCGTGATGCTCGGCCTCATGTTCCTGTTCGGGGTGCTGACGCTCGGGCACTAACCTCAAATGCGTGAGAAGTCAGCAGTGAGAGGTGAGAGGTGGTCTTGGCACAGTCACTTCTCACCTCTCACCGCTCACCTCTCACGCAGTGACCCCCACCCCCGGCGGCACACGGATTTGTGCAGATCCCTTCTAGCCTGACGGCTGCAATGGACGACTGGCAGCGCTGGGACATCCACCCCAGCGTCGCGATCGGGATCGTCGCCCTGGCCGCGCTCTATGTGCGGCTCGGGGGCCTCGCCGCGCCGCGCCGCCGCGTGGTGAGCTTCGGCGCGTCGCTGCTCGTGCTGTTCTGCTCGTTGAACGGGCCGCTGCACGACCTCTCCGACAGCTACCTCTTCAGCGCGCACATGGTGCAGCACCTGATCCTCACGCTGCTCTTCCCGCCGCTCTTTCTCTATGGCCTGCCGGCGCACGTTGTGCGGCCGTTCCTGCGGCCGCGGTGGGTGCGCGCGCTGGGGAAGTGGATGACGAAACCGGTTCCTGCTGCGGCGATCTTCACCGTTCCGATCGTGTTGTGGCACATGCCGGTGTTTTACGAGGCAGCGATGCGGCATCACCCTCTGCACATCGTGCAGCACCTCGTCTTTCTCGCGACGTCGGTGGTGATGTGGTGGCCGGTATTGTCCCCTGTGCCCGAGCTGCCGCGGGCGTCCTACCCGGGCCAGCTGCTCTATCTCTTCCTGCTCGGCATTCCGATGTCGATCGTGGGGGCGATGATCACGCTGGCCAATGACCCCCTGTATCCGTTCTACGTCGCCGCACCGCGCGTGTGGGGGCTGTCGCCGATCGACGACCAGCAGATTGGGGGCCTGATCATGTGGGTCCCCGGTGGTCTCGTATTCTGGATCGCGATGACGGTGGTGTGGTTCCGCTGGGGGATGCGTGAGGAGCGGGGCGACGTCGAACGGCGCGTGCCGCTAGAAGCTTACGGCGTGAGAGGTGAGCGGTGAGAAGTGAGAGGTGAAACGCTCACGCATGTGAAGTTACCTCTCACCTCTCACCTGTCACTTCTCACGCATCTTGTCTTTAGGAGTCCGATGTCGCCCCGAGCGGATGCCGCTTGAGCTCCGCCGCGATGCCGGGGTGCTGGCGCCACAGATAGTAGCCCATCGCACTCGCCGCAATGGCATTGCCGATCGCCACATTCCACCACGCGAGCGCGCCGAGCAGCGGCTGCGCCAGGATCGCGACCAGCACGTAGAACCCCACTTCGAAAAAACAGCCGAGCACGACCACGAGAAACAGGGCGGGGGGCGTGTCCTCGGTCTGCAGCGCGAGCGCGGCCGCGATGGTGCCGAGCACGACGAACGCGCTCACGTGGATCATGGTGTAGCCGATGACCCGCGAGTACTCGATGACGACCTGTGCAGGACTGGTGGCCCCCCAGAACACCGCGGAGCCAAGCATCGCGGGGGTGAAAAACGGCCGTCCATTGATCAGATCGATCACGAAGAACCAGGCCGCCACCGCGCCTGCGCCGATACACCCGGCCCAGAACCCTTCGCGGAATACTCGTCCCACTCGCATGCGCCGCTCCGTCGGTGGACTTGCGCGAATATACCCCGCAGTCTCGCCGACGATAGATTAGGCGCATGACACGTCCTTCTCCGTTCTACGGGCTGTGCCTCACCGTCGGTGCGCTGGCCTTCGGTGTCGCCGGCCTGTTGCACCCGATCCTCACGGGTGACGGTGCCGCACAGCTCGCGACGATCGCCCGGACACCGGTGTGGCGTGTGCTCCACTGGACGCTGCTTTGCGCGCTGCCCCTGATGCTCGCGGGGCTCGCCGGGGTTTCGTTGCGCCATCAGGACACGCCGGGCGCGGGACCGGCGCGCGCCGGTGTGCTGATCGCGGGATTCGCCTTCGCCGCGTGGATGGTCAACATCCTCTTCATGGCGGGCGCCGGCTACCATCTCGCGACGACGTATACCGCCGCCGCTCCCGGTCTCACGGCGACGCACGCCGTGTTTCTCTACGACATGATCCATCCGATGGGGCTCGCGGCCGAGCGGCTCGCCACGTTCTCGCTGGGGGTCGCGCTCTACATACTGGCGTGGGGTGTCTGGAACGGCCGGGTATTCTGGCGCGGGCTGGCCTGGGGGGCCTTCGTCGTCGGTGCGGCGTGCATGCTGATTGGTGTGGTCGTCGACGAGGCGTCGGTGGTGATCTTCTACGGACAGGCGGGGGCGGTGGTGTGGATGCTGGGAACTGGGGTGGCGTTGCTGCTGGACGGTAGGGGACGGTAGGGACGGGAGGGGTGAAAGTAGAACGGCCGAGGCACATTGCCCCGGCCGTTTGTTTTCAACCCCTACCGCCTCCTACCGTCCCCTACCACTCCTACCGTCGTCTCACCGAGCGCGAACTCGAACAATCCCCGTATCCCACCCGTCACTCGTGCGGCGCAGTACTTCGACGGTGACGATGTCGGCCGTCTTGACCGAGGACAGGGCGGCGCGGAAGTCGGCGCGCGTCCGTGTCGGGGTGCCGTTGATCTTGAGGATGATGTCGGGCACGGTGTTGGTCGGCCCCTGATCGAACAGCTTGCGATACGACGGGCCGTCCGGGGACACGTCGGTGACGACCAGGGCGCCGCCCGACCGCGACACGGCGCGCTGCAGCAGCTGATCCTGCGCCATGTCGTCCTGCGTCAGCGGCGACACGGCGATGCCGAGGCGGTTCGCATCGGCGGTGCTGGCCACGTCGCCGTTGCCCTTGGAGGAGCTGGTCGTGGCGACCTCGGCGGTGTCGTCGCTGGGCTGCGCGGCGAGGCGCACGGTGAACTGCTTGCGCACGCCGCCCTGACGCAGCACGGTGACCGCGACCGGCTCACCCGCCTTCTTGAAGCCCACGCGCTGCTGCAGCTGGGCCACGTAGTCCACCGGCTGGCCGTCCAGCTCCACGATCACGTCGCCGAGCTGCAGCCCGGCGCGCTCGGCGGGCGAGTCCTTGGTGAAGCTCTCGACCACCACGCCGTGGATGTCCTTCAGGCCGACCGCTTCGGCGTCTTCCTGGCTGGCGTTGTTGATGCCGATGCCCATCACCGCCCGCTGCACGTGGCCGGTGGCGACGAGCTGGTTCATCACGGTGCGGGCCAGGTTGATCGGAATGGCGAATCCGTAGCCCGCGTAGTATCCGGTCTCACTGGCGATCGCCGAATTGATGCCGATGACTTCCCCGCGGACGTTCACCAGCGGTCCGCCCGAATTCCCCGGGTTGATCGCGGCGTCGGTCTGGATGAAGTCCTGAATCGAATAGCGCGACTGCTCGAGCCCGTTCAACAGACGGCCCTTCGCGCTGACGATCCCGGCGGTGACCGTAAAGGTGAACGCCTCGCCGAGCGGGTTGCCGATCGCCAACGCCCACTCGCCGATGCGGGTCGAATCGGAGTTGCCGAACGCGACGGTCGGGAGATTCGCGGCGTCGATCTTGATCAGCGCGACGTCGGTCTGCGGGTCGGTGCCGACGACGTGCGCCTCGAACTCACGCTTGTCGAGCAGCCGGACCGTCACCTTGCTGGCGCCCGCCACGACGTGGTTGTTCGTGAGAATGAACCCGTCGCGCGACACGATGAAGCCCGACCCCGAGCCTTCCTGGATCTGGGGGCGCTGGTTCTTGAACTGCGGGAAGAAGTCCTCGAACCCCGGCGGCAGGCGCCGGTTATCGACCGTCTGCCGTACCGTGGAACGAACGAAGACCACCGCGGGCTTCACGTGCTCGGCGACGGCGACGAACGCATCGCCCAGCTGGGCGGCGGGTCCGGCGGCCGGAATGGGCGGCGGCGGCGCGGCCTGCAGGGAGATCGCCGGCTGGGCCGAGGTCTTCTTCGGCAAGTCGAGTGCCGACGCGAACAGCAGGCCGAACACGAACGCCAGTCCGACCAGCCCGATGAACTTCATCCAATCCTTCGTGCGTACCGACATCGTCTGAGTTCCTGGTGAAAAAGGTTATTTCTTGGTCTTGTCGTCGTCGACGATTTCATAGTCGGCGTCGACAACGTTGTCCTGCTTGCCCGCCCCCGCCCCCTGGGGTTCCCCACCCGGCGCGGCTCCGGCATCGCCCGGGGCTTCGGCGCCGCGAGCGGCGGCGTACAGCGACGCGCCCGCGGCCGAATAGGCCTGTTGCAGCTCATCCAGCGCGCGGCTGATGTCGTCGGGGTTGCCGCTGCGCAACGAGGCCCGCGCCCCTTCGACCGCTCCATCGAGCCGGGATTTCAACCCGGCGTCCAGCCGATCCGCCCATTCCTTGGAGTTCTTCTCGACCTCATACACCATCGAGTCGAGCCGGTTGCGACGCTCGATCTGGTCGCGCCGCGACTTGTCGTCCGAGGCGTGCGATTCCGCATCTTTGACCATCTTGTCGATGTCTTTGTCACTCAACCCGGACGAGGCCTCGATCCGGATCTTCTGCTCCTTCCCCGTCGCCTTGTCCTTGGCCGACACGTGCAGGATGCCGTTGGCGTCGATGTCGAACGTCACCTCGACCTGCGGCACGCCGCGCGGAGCCGGTGGAATCCCGGTCAGCTGAAACTTGCCGATCGTGCGGTTGTCGAGCGCCATCTGCCGCTCGCCCTGCAGGACGTGGATCTCCACCGTCGTCTGCGAGTCTTCCGCGGTCGAGAACACCTCCGACTTCTTCGTCGGAATCGTCGTATTGCGCGGAATGAGCACCGTCGTCACCCCACCCAGCGTCTCGATGCCGAGCGACAGCGGCGTGACGTCGAGCAGCAGCACGTCCTTCACTTCGCCCGCCAGCACGCCGCCCTGAATCGCGGCGCCGATCGCAACGACCTCGTCCGGGTTCACGCCCTTGTGGGGCTCCTTGCCGAAGAAGGTCTTGACGATCTCCTGGACTTTGGGCATGCGCGTCTGGCCGCCCACCAGGATCACTTCGTCGATTTGGCCCGGCTCGAGCCCCGCGTCCTTCAACGCCTGTTTCATCGGGGGGATCGAGCGCTGCACCAGATCGTCCACCAGCTGCTCGAGCTTGGCGCGGGTCAGCGACATGTTCAGGTGCTTTGGACCCGACTGGTCCGCCGTGATGAACGGCAGGTTGATCTCCGTCTGCATCACGGTCGACAGCTCCATCTTGGCCTTTTCGGCGGCTTCCTTCAGCCGCTGCAGCGCCATCGGATCCTTGGAGAGGTCGATCCCCTGGTCGCGCTTGAACTCATCCACCAACCATTGGATGATCCGCGCGTCGAAATCGTCGCCACCCAGGTGGGTGTCGCCGTTGGTGCTCTTCACCTCGAACACACCTTCGGCCAACTCGAGGACGGAAATGTCATAGGTGCCGCCGCCCAGGTCGTACACGGCCACCTTCTCTTCCTTCTTCTTGTCGAGGCCGTAGGCGAGCGCCGACGCGGTGGGCTCGTTGATGATCCGCACCACGTCCAGGCCGGCGATCTTGCCGGCGTCCTTCGTCGCCTGCCGCTGCGAATCGTTGAAGTAGGCCGGGACCGTAATCACCGCCTTCTCGACCTTGTGGCCGAGATAGTCCTCGGCGGTCTGCTTCATCTTCTGGAGAATCATCGCCGAAATCTCGGGTGGCGTGTAGCGCTTCCCCTGGATCTCGACCGAGGCCAGATCGTTCTGTCCCGACACGACCTTATAGGGAACGCGCTTCATCTCTTCGGAGACTTCGCCGAGGCGGCGTCCCATGAATCGTTTGATCGAGAAAATCGTATTTTGCGGGTTGGTGACGGCCTGGCGCTTCGCCACCTGGCCCACCAGCCGCTCGCCGTCCTTGGTAAACGCGACGACCGACGGAGTCGTCCGGCCCCCTTCGGCGTTGGGGATGACGACGGGATCGCCACCTTCCATGACCGCGACGACGGAGTTCGTCGTGCCGAGGTCGATCCCGATGATCTTGTCAGCCATGATCTACGGCTCCTTATCGTGGAGTTGATGCCTACACGAAACCGGACGTCGCAGGAGCAATGGACGTGCCCGAAAAAGGTGCCAAAAAGGCAGTTTGCGCAACCTACATGTCACTCATAGGATTAGCCAGTGATCCCCTATCGGGACGAGAATCCCACCACCCTCCCGCCGATCGTCACGGTCGGCATTATCGCCCTGAACGTGATTGCCTGGCTGTTCATCGAAGGAGCCGGGGCAGGGCGCGCCGTCGATGCGGCGGTCTGCAACTATGGCCTCATCCCGGGGGAGATCCTGCAGCGGGTGCCACCCGGGAGTGGCGTGGAGATGGCGCCGGGGGTGGTGTGCGCCGTCGATCCGAGCCCCCAGTACTGGACCGTCCTGACCTCGATGTTCATGCATGGCGGCTGGATGCACCTGATCGGCAACATGGTGTTTTTCTGGGTGTTCGGCAACAACATCGAAGACGCCATGGGGCACGTGCGGTTCGCCCTCTTCTATGTCATGTGCGGGGTCGCCGCGGCGGCGACACAGGTCCTGGTCACGCCGGGCTCCACCGTCCCGATGGTCGGGGCGTCGGGGGCGATCAGCGGCATCCTCGGCGCCTACCTGCTGCTGTACCCGCGCGTGCGGGTGCACGCCGTCGTCTTTCTCGGATTCTACGTGACGTCGATCGCGATTCCGGCGTTCGTGATGCTGGGCTACTGGATCGTGCTCCAGCTGCTCTCCAGCCTCTCCTCGCTCGGCGCCCGCCAGACGGGAGGCACGGCGTTCTTCGCGCACATCGG
>DASSIL010000180.1:0-4536 GCA_035691925.1 Gemmatimonadales bacterium | reverse complement strand
CGCGCGGGCGCGCGCCACCGGCGGTGCCTTCGCGATGTTCGACCCGTACTCGGCGCTGACGGAGGTGGCGATCACTGTCAACGACCGGCTCAGCGTCAATGCCGCGGGGGCGGTCTCGTATGTCACCGACGACCTCGACGGCGTGAGTGCGACGCGCCGCACCACCCGGTTCCCGCTGTTCCAGATCTCGGGACCGGCCTGGGGCGGGGTCGTGATCGGCGGTGGGTTCTCGAATTACCTCGATCGCTCCTATCGGGTCACGCTCACCGATACGATCACCCTGGGCGGCTCGCAGCAGCAGGTCACCGACGTGCTGTCGAGCGACGGCGGGGTGTCGGACCTGCGCATCGTCGCGGCGAAGCAGTTCGGTCCGCTGTCGATCGGCTTCGGGTACCATCTGCTCTCCGGCTCGACGCGGCTGCTCGCCTCACGCACGTTCACCGATACCTCGACCTATAGCGGAGTGACGCAGACCGACGAGATCGCCTTCCGCGGCACCGGCATCTCCGCGAGCGCCATGCTCGCGCTCGGCCGGTCGCTGCACATCGCCGGCTTTGCGCGCTCGGACACGCACCTGCGCAGCGAGCTCAACGGCGCCGAGGTGGCACGCAACGACCTCCCCACGATGTATGGCGCGGGGGTGTACCTGCACGTCACCCCGCAGGTGGCGTTCGCCGGCAGCGTGGTCCGCACCAACTGGTCCGTCGCGGCCGACTCCAATGCCTTCAATACCACCGTGTGGGCCGTTGGCGGGGAGATCGGGAGCGGGCGGCACCCGCTGCGGCTCGGGCTGCGCAGTGGGCAGCTGCCGTTCGGTCCCGGTACCACGGCACCGAAGGAGGTCACCATTTCGGCGGGCACCGGCGTGATGTTCGCCCAGGGACGCGGCATCATCGACGTCTCGGTCGAACGGCAGCGCCGCACCGGGTCGGGACTCACGGAGACGCTCTGGACCGGGTTGTTCGGCGTCACCGTCCGGCCGTGAACGTCTACTTCCACACGTTCGGCTGTAAAGCGAATCAATACGACACCGAGCGCGTCCGGCAGGCGTTCGCCGACGCCGGGGCAACAGTGGTCGAGGTAGCCGACGACGCCGAGCTCGCCGTCGTCAACTCCTGCACCGTCACCGAAGAAAGCGAATCGAAGCTGCGCCGCTACGTGCGCCGCCAGGCGCGCGCCGGCCGCGACACGATCGTGATGGGCTGCGCCGCGGCGCTCGATCGCGGCGCGCTGGCCGCGTTGCCGCGCGTGCGGGCCGTGGTCGGCGGCGCGGCCCCGAACGACGTGCTGGCCGCGGCCGGCGTCGCCGTCACTTCGATCGATCCGGTGCTGCGGTGCTTCACGGGCGGTGCGCGCGGCTGGCTCAAGATCCAGGATGGCTGTGACGAGCATTGCACCTTTTGCGCGACGACGATCGCGCGGGGAGCCAATCGCTCGCGACCGCTCCCGGAGATCGTCGCAGAGGCACGAGCCCTCTCCGAGCACCATGCCGAGCTCGTGTTGACCGGGGTGCATATCGGGACGTACGGCAAAGACCGCGGCATGGTCGGTGGTCGGTGGTCGGTGACCGGATCGTTGGGAGAGCTGCTCGAAACGCTGGTGAGTGCCGTTCCGCAGGTGAGATTCCGGCTCTCCTCGATCGAAGCAACCGAAGTCGACGATCGCATCGCGCGGGTCCTGATCGAGGCGCCGCGTAACGTGGCCGCGCACCTGCATGCGCCGCTGCAGTCGGCGTCGAATCGCGTCCTCAAGCGGATGGGCCGCCACTGGTATACCGCCGAGTCCTACCGCGAGCGCATCGAGTGGCTGGCGGAGCGACTCCCTGTGTTCGGCCTCGGCGCCGACGTGATCGCGGGATTCCCAGGGGAGACGTCTGTGGACCATGCGGCCACCTGCGCCCTCGTGCGCGAGCTGCCGTTTACCTACCTGCACGTCTTCCCATTCAGCACTCGTCCGGATGCCGCCGCCGCGCGACTGAGCGGTCAACAGAGCGCCGCGACGATTCGCGGCCGCGCGGCGGAGCTCCGCAGCTGCGGGGAGGAGCGTGCCGCCGCCCACCGTGCGGCGCGCATGGGGGCTCGCGCCGACGGCGTGGTGTGCGGCCACGAGGCCGGCCAGGTGGAAGTGCTCACGCAGGACTACCTCACGGTCTATCTTTCGAGTCGCGCCTGGGACGGGCGTCCCCGGCTCGACATCACCGTGAGCTGAGCGTGCCACGCATCTACGTCGAAACGTACGGCTGCCAGATGAACGTCGCCGACTCCGAGCTCGTCTTCGGCGTGCTCGGCCGGGATGGGTACGTCCGCACCGACGACCCCGCCGAGGCGGACGTCCTCCTGGTGAACACCTGCGCCGTGCGCGACCACGCCGAGCAGCGCGTGCTCGGCAGGATGGGCGAGCTGAAGCGCTACAAGCGCCCGGGGGACGTGCTCGGGGTGATCGGCTGCATGGCGCAGCGCCTCGGCCCCAAGCTGCTCGAGCGCGTGCCCCAGGTCGACCTGGTGATCGGCCCCGACGGCTATCGCGGGCTCCCTGAGCTGATCGCCCGGGCCCGTTCAGGAGACCGCACCGCCGATGTCGAATTCCGCTCCTGGGAGCACTACGAAGACGTCCCGCCGGTGCGCGCCGCCGCAGCATCGGCGTTCGTCACGGTGCAACGTGGCTGCGATTATCGGTGCACCTTCTGCGTAGTTCCGATGACACGCGGACCGGAGCGTAGCCGCACCTTGGAGGACGTGGTCGGTGAGGTCACCCGCCTCGCCGATACGGGCACCACCGAGGTGACGCTCCTTGGACAGACGGTCAACAGCTATCACGACGGGACCCACGATTTCGCCGACCTACTGCGCGCGGTCGGCGCGGTGGCGGGGGTGCGCCGCGTGCGGTTCACGTCTCCCTATCCGACGGACTTCAGCGACCGCGTCCTCGGCGCCATGGCGGAGACGCCCGCGGTGTGCGAGCACGTGCACCTGCCGGTGCAAAGCGGCAGCTCGCGCGTCCTCAAGCGCATGCTGCGGCGTTACACGCGCGAGCGCTACCTCGAGGTCGTCGCGGCGCTGCGCGGCGCCGTCCCCGGCATCGCCCTCTCGACCGACATCATCGTCGGGTTCCCGGGCGAGACCGAAGCGGAGTTTGCCGAGACGCTGTCGCTCGTGCAGCAGGTCGAGTTCGACGACGCGTACACCTTCAAGTACTCGGTGCGCGAGGGGACGCCGGCGGTCAAGCTCAAGGATCACGTGGCCGACGAGGTTGCGGGGGAGCGGCTCGAGCGCCTCATCGCCCTGGTGCGCACGGTGGCACGGCGTCGCAACATGGCGCTCGTCGGGACGACACTGGAAGCGCTGGTGGAAGGCCGCGCGAAGCGCGGCGGGCTCTTGCAGGCGCGGACGCGCAACAACAAGATCGCCCTGGTCGATGGTCCCGATGAATGGGTGGGGACCTACCGGCAGGTGCGACTCACGGGCACGACCGGATCCACGTTCACCGCGTGGCCGGTGGGAGAGGAGGCGGCCGTCTGGGCGTAACCAACGTCACGCTCGAAGCGGCGCAGAAGGATTACGAGGTCCTGCGCCCGCAGTATCCCTCGTTTTGCGGCTGCGACACCTGCCGCGGGGACGTGCTGGTGTACGCCCTCAACCGGCTGTCGCCACATTACGTCTCGACCCGAGCGGGCGAGATCCTCACCGGCCTCACGATGGGGAGCGACCAGGAGCTCGCCAAGCTCACCGTCATTCTGATCGAGGGCTTTCGCCGCGTGGCGCTCGCGCCGCGCTGTGGAGCGAAACCGGTGACGCTGCCGTAGCGGTGGGGCGGTAGGCGCGGTGCGCCCGCCGCTCCTCGTGATCGCGATCGGCTTCGGGGCTGGCCTCTCGGCCGGCCTCGCGTCGTTTCCGGGACCGTGGAGCGTGATCGCGCCGGTGCTCTTGGGCGCCGTGCTCGTTGCGCGCCGCGCTCCCGTTGCCGCCGCGCTCGGGTTCGCCGCCCTCAGCGGAATGGCTTGGGGCGCGGCGGCGCTGCGGATTCAGTCGAGTCACTGCGCCGGCCGGTGGAGCGGCCCCAGCGCGGGGCGGCCACCCGCCCGCGCGGCCTATGTGCGGCTGCTCGACCGGGTCGGGGAGGCCGGCGGCGTGGTGGACGCCGCCGTTGTCGGCGGGAGTTGTGGCGGCGCTGTCGTGCTGCGCTGGCCGAGCGGCAAGGTGGCCCGCGGCGGGACCACGTGGCTCGTCGCCGGGCCGTGGCTGGGGGATCCCGAGGGCGGCCTGTTGCGCGTGCGTACGGCGCGGCTCATCGATCCCGCACCGCGTGGCCGCGGAGCGCTCCGTGACCGCATCGCCACGAACGCCCGCGCCCTCTTCGGATCGCGCGCGCCGCTCGTCAATGCGCTGGTCATCGGGGGCCAGACGAACCTCGATCGCGACGTGCGCGAGCGTTACGCCCGCGCCGGCCTGGCGCACATCCTCTCGATCTCCGGGTTGCACGTCGGTTTCTTCGCGGCGTGGCTCGGCCTGCTGTTGCGACTTGTCGGCGTGCCGGCAC
>DASSIL010000179.1:0-29389 GCA_035691925.1 Gemmatimonadales bacterium | reverse complement strand
CAGCTGTTGAACGCGGTGTGGGGGCCGAACGCCGTCGCGCACACGCATTACCTGCGCGTGTACATGACCCAGCTGCGCCACAAGCTGGAGCACGACCCGACCCGCCCGCGGCATCTGCAAACCGAGCCCGGTGTCGGGTATCGGCTCAAGGTCGAGTAGGCGTATCTTGGCAGCGGAGGAACGAGCGATGACCCAGGATCTGAAGCAGCACGTGGAAGGCAGCGACGGCATCTCGGTGATCCGCCGCAGCGCTACCTGCCGCGACTGGAACGGCATCCAGTACAAGGTGGGACTGTCGGCGAAAAATGTCCCCGCGCGGCAGCTGTCAATGAACGTGGCCACGATTCCGCCGGGAGGCGTCGCCGGCGCCCACATCCACGTCGACTTCGAGGTCATGCTGTACATCCTGCAGGGACGGGTGCGGCACGAATACGGTCCCGGACTCATTCAGGTCGTGGAAAACGAGGCGGGGGATTTCATCTTCATCGAGCCCGGCGTGCCGCACGAAGTGTTCAACTGCAGCCAGACGGAGCCGGTCATTGCCGTCGTGGCGCGCTCTGACGCGGGTGAGTGGGAGCACATCATCCCCTACGATCGGAATCAGGGATGACCGTTCGGACGCTCGTTGCGGCGCTGTTCGCGGTCGCGTCCCTGACGACCCGTTCGTTCGCGCAACAGGATTCGGTCATCTACACGCTCGCCCCGGGTAGCCGCTTCGAGGTGACGGCCCACAAGAGCGGTTTCTTTTCATTCGCGGGTCACGAGCACCTGATCCGGGCGCGGTCCTTCTCCGGAACGCTCGTCTACTTCCCGTCCGCGCCCGAGCGCTCCCGTCTCGAGATCGTGGTGCCGACCGAGCGTCTGGAAGTGTTGACTCCGCCGGACACCGAGGAGATCAGGAAGGTGACCGCGGCGATGCGCGCGGACGTGCTCGACGTCGCCCGCTATCCGGAAATCCGATTCGCCTCGACGGCGCTGACGCGGACCGGTGACGGGTTTCAGGTCACTGGCAGGCTCACGATGGTCGGCAAGTCGCAGGAGGTGACGGTCGACGTCAAGACGACCGTCGGCTCCGATACGCTGCGCGCGTCGGGCGGGTTCGAGGTGAAGCAGACCGCCTTCGGCATTCGCCCTTACCATGGTGGCCCCGGTGGTCTGGTCCGGGTCGCCGACCAGGTGACTTTCCATTTCGAGGCGATCGGCCTGCGCGCCGGATCGAACTGACAAGCGCTATGTGGGCCTTTCTCCGCGCCAGAACGCTGACGCAGTGGATCATTGTGGGCATGGTGGCGGGCACTTTGTTGGGGTGGCTCGCGCCCAATGCCGGAATGGCCGTCAAGCCGCTGTCGGACGTCTTCCTGCGAATGATCAAATCGATCGTCGTGCCGCTCATCTTCAGCACCCTGGTGATCGGGGTTGCCGGTCACGGCGACGACCTGAAGCGGGTTGGGCGGCTTGCCCTCAAGTCCATCGTCTACTTCGAGGGGGTGACGACGCTGGCGCTGGCGGTCGGGTTGCTCGCCGTCAATCTGTTGCGCCCGGGGGATGGCGTGCAGCTGCCCGCCCCGGAGGCCGGAGCGGCGCCCGGGGTGTCCGGGGGCGTGACACTCTCCGGTTTGCTGCAGCACCTCGTGCCACAAAGCTTCTTCGAGGCAGCGGCGAACAACGACGTGTTGTCGGTCGTCTTCTGGTCGGTGCTCTTTGCGTTGGCGTTGACCCAGATTCGCGAGGGTCCCCGCGACGTGGTGTTGCGCTTCGTCGAGGGGCTGGTCGAGATCATGTTCAAGTTCACCGGCCTCGTGATGCGCTTCGCGCCGATCGGCATCGGCGCGGCGATCGCCTATACGGTGGGGCACTCCGGGCTCGGCGTGTTTTCGAGTCTCGGCAAACTGGTGCTGACGCTGTACCTCGCACTCGTGGTGTTCATCGTGGTCGTTCTGCTCCCCGTCGCCTATCTCGCCGGAGTCCCGGTCCGCCGCTTCTTCGGAGCGGTGAAAGAGCCAGCGCTGATCGCATTCTCGACCGCTTCGTCCGAGGCGGCGTTGCCGAAGGCGATGGTGCAGATGGAGGCGATCGGGGTGCCGCGCCGCATCGTAGCGTTCGTGATCCCGACCGGATACTCCTTCAACCTCGATGGGAGCACGCTCTATCTCGCTGTGGCCGCGGTCTTTGCAGCGCAGGCCGCCGGGATGGCCCCGAGCATCGGGCAACAGCTCGTGATGATGGTGACCTTGATGCTCACCAGTAAGGGGGTCGCCGGAGTACCGCGAGCAGCCCTCGTGATTCTGTCGGGGACGCTCGCATCATTTCACATTCCACTCGAGGCGGTTGCCGTGATCCTCGGGGTCGATGCGTTGATGGACATGGCGCGCACCTCGGTTAACGTCGTCGGCAACTGTCTCGCGTCGGTGGTGATGGCCCGCTGGGAAGGGGAGTTCGCGGGCTAACCGACCCTTCATCTACACGCTGCGCGATTCTTCATGAGGGCGCGCCTAGAATTTGTGCCAACCGGGAGATCGCGCATGCTCGCCGTACCGCTGCTTCCGGGAACCGGGCGGCGCCCGAGCGCCGCCGCGGCCCCCACGACCGGAATCCCGTACGACAAGGACGTCCTGCGCAATTATTCCCGGGAGCTCGCCGATGAGCGCCGGCGCTTCATCGAGTCGCACACCGGAGTGTCGCTGCGGCACGTGGGCGCCTATTCGTTCGAGCCGGAGCTGACGCGGGGGAATACCGAGAACTTCACCGGCGTGGCGCAGATCCCGATCGGGTTCGCCGGGCCGCTCCTGATCAACGGCGAGCATGCGCGAGGGGAGTTCCTGATCCCGCTCGCCACCACCGAGGGCTCGCTCGTCGCCTCGTACAACCGCGGCATGAAGGTATTGAACCTCTCCGGCGGGGTGACCTGCACGGTGTCGGGCGATTGCATGCAGCGGGCGCCGGTGTTCGTGTTCGATTCGGCGCGTGAGGCGCGCGCGTTCCGCGATTGGGTCGATGTCCAGCTGGAGGAGATCCGGCGAGTGGCGGAAGCGACCTCGCGTGTGGCGAAACTGCTGTTCATCGAGACGTACCTCTCGAACAAGTTCGCCTACCTGCGGTTCAACTTCGCCACGGGCGACGCGGCCGGACAAAACATGGTCGGGCGCGCCACGCTCGCGGCCTGCCAGTGGATCGAGCGGCACGCCGTGGGGATCCGGCGCTTCTACCTCGAGTCGAACTTCGCGACCGACAAGAAGGCGTCGCACGTCAACATGATGCGGACCCGCGGCAAGCGGGTCACCGCTGAGGCCGTCATTCCGCGCGCCGTCCTGCGCGATGAGCTGCGAACCGAGCCGGAGGCGCTCCAGGCCCATGCCGGGGTCGCCAACGTGGGCGCGCTGCTCTCCGGCACGAACAACAACGGCCTGCACTCTGCCAACGCGATCACCGCCTTGTTCATCGCGACCGGACAGGATGTCGCCAACGTGGCGGAGGGGAGCGCGGCACTCGTGTACTCCGAGGTGACGGGAGGCGGCGACCTGTATCTCTCCATCACGCTGCCATCCTTGATCGTCGCCACGCATGGCGGGGGGACTGGTCTTCCGACGCAGCGCGAGTGCCTCGAGGTGCTCGGCTGTTATGGGACGGGTCAGGTCAACAAGCTCGCCGAGATCATCGCGGGCGTCGTGCTCGCGGGAGAGATCTCGCTCGCCGCCGCGATCAGCTCGCTCGAATGGGTCTCGGCGCACGAACGGCTGGGGCGCCACCGGTGAAGGCAGGAACCGCGGCAGCGCGCCGGGCGATCGCACGCCCACCGCCCGTTCCGGACACGCGGCCGGTGCAGCCCGCCGTGGCTGCACCGGGCATCGTGCGGCGGGCCCTGACCGCCAATCGGCATCTCGTGGGGCTCGCGGCGGGCGGTCTGATCGCGCACGTTCGTGCGCGTCGCGAGGCGGGAGAGGGGCGGGGGCTCCGCTTCCTGCTCCAGGCCTTCCTCGCAGCTCTGGTGCGTCCCCTGTTGCGGCGCGACTTCGCGCAGACGTCGTTCCCGGTGCAGTTCCGGCGCCGTCTCGAGCTGCTCGGGCCAACCTACATCAAACTCGGTCAGATCCTCAGCCTGCGGGAAGATCTGCTGCCGCGGTCGATCACCGCGGAGCTGCGCAATCTTCTCGACGGCCTGCCGGCGGTGCCTTTTGCCCTCGTGCAGCAGCTCGTGGAGCGCGAGCTGGGGCGGCCGCTCGCTGAGCTGTTCCTGTCAGTCGATCCGGAGCCGATCGGCTCGGCGTCGATCGCCCAGATCCACCGCGCGACGACCCGGGAGGGCGATCCGGTCGTGCTGAAAGTCGTGAAGCCGGGGATTCCCGAAACACTGCGGCGTGACGCCCGGCTGCTGCGCATTCTCGGGGCGGTGCTGCAGGCGGTGTTCCCGCGCTATCAACCGCAGCGCATCATCGGCGAGTTCGTGGCATACACGCAGCGCGAAGTGAACCTGCGCCAGGAGGCCGAGAACACGGAGATACTGGCGGCGAATTTCCACGACCTCCCCGGTGTCGTGTTCCCGCGCGTGTACCCCGAGCTGTCGAGCGCCAACGTGCTGTGTCTCGAGTACATCGACGGGCTCCGTCCCGACACCCCGCAGGCCCAGGCGCTGCCGCGCAAGACGCGCGAGAAGCTCGTCGACCTCGGCGCGGCGGCCATCATTCGGATGCTCTACCGGGATGGCTTCTTCCACGCGGATCTGCACCCCGCCAACCTGCTCGTACTGCCCGGCGCTCGCGTGGGGTTCATCGACCTCGGAATGGTGGGCCGGCTCGACGCCGAGCTGCGGCGGACGCTGCTCTACTACTACTACAGTCTCGTGACCGGCGACGCCGACAACGCGGCCCGCTATCTCGCGGCGGTCGCGCAACCCGGCCGGGGCGGCGATCCGCAAGGATTCCGGCGCGAAGTGAGCGAGATCTCGCGCCGCTGGCGCCAGCACGCCACGTTCCGCGAATTCTCTCTCGGCCGTCTCGTACTCGAGTCGCTGAGCCGCGGCGCCCGCTACCGCATGTACTTCCCGGTCGAGCTCGTGCTGATGGTCAAGGCGCTGATCACGTTCGAGGGTGTGGGCCACGTCCTCCTGCCCGGGTTCGATGTCGCCGAAGTCTCGCGGCGCCACATTCGTGAAATCTTCCTGCTGCAGTTCAGCCCGTGGCGCGTGCTCCAGGAGGAGTTGCGTGGTGCCCCGGATCTCATCGACGCACTCGTCAAAGTCCCCCTGCTCGTGACCGAGGGCGTCCGGGTGCTCGAGAAATCGACGCGCCAGGCACCGGCGAACCCCTTCGCCGGGATGCGCGGCACGCTGCTCGCCGGCTTCGCCCTCGTCGCGGGCGCGATCCTGATGGCCTTCGCCGCTCCGTGGCCGGTGTGGGTCGGGTTCTTCGCACTCGCCGCGGTCCTGGCGCTGCGGCGCGGCACCTGACATGACCGTCCGAGCCGATGCCATTCCCGCTGCTGACCGCTTCGATGCGGAGTTCTGCCGCGACCTCGAGCGCCACGTCCTGGGCCCGATCACCCGGCGCTATTTCCGCGCCCGGCTCCTGGGCGCCGGGCGGCTGCCGAAACGCGGTCCGGTGATTCTCGCGGCGAACCATTCCGGCAACGCCTTCCCGCACGACGCCATCGTGCTCGATGCGGCGCTGTGGGATCATGACGGGATGCACCCCGAGCTGAAAGTGCGGAGCGTGTTCGAGCCGGAGCTGACGCAGGTGTGGTGGATGCGGCCCTTCGGGATCGACGACTTCTGGCGCCGCGGCGGCGGGGTCGACATGACCTTCGACAACTTCGCGCACCTGCTGGAGGGCGGAGAGCGGGTGCTGTACTTTCCGGAGGGCGTTCCGGGAATCGGCAAAGGGTTCAATCACCGCTACCAGCTGCAGCCCTTCCGCACGAGCTTTGTGTTGCTGGCGGGGCGCCACCGCATTCCGGTCTACCCGATCTATGTGATCAACGCCGAATGGGTGCATCCGTTCGGGTACTGTTTCCGTCCCCTCGATCGGCTGATGCAGCGCGTATTTCACGTGCCGTTCCTGCCGTTGCCGATCGGATTGCTCGCCTGTGTCTTCCCCTGGATGTGGTACCTCGCCTTTCCGTGTCGCATGGTGTTCGTGGTCGGGAAGCCGATCGACGTGCCGGGACTGCTGTGGATCGAAGGCGTCACCGACTTCGACCGGCCTGACCGCAATGCCCTGCGGCGGGTGGCTGAGGCGGTGCGGCGCATCATGCAACGGGAGTTGACGGAGCTCGCCGCTCGCTACGGTGAGCGCCCCTACCATGCCCGGTCGCTGTGGCGCTCGTTGCGGCGGTCCTGGGGCGAATGGCGGCGGTTGCTGCCGTGGGGATGGCCGGTGGCCTACGTGCGCCTCGAGCGTAACCGCCGGCGGCCGCCGGCACGCAACCGCTGGCATGCGCTGCTGCGCGATTGGGACCTGATCGCGTTCTACCTGCCGTTCGGCTGGCCGCTCCTGTCGTTGTTCCGGGCTCTCCGACGGCCGCCGTACGGCTATCGCGGGTTGTCGCGGGAGGCGAAGGCCGCGCAGCAGGGGAATTACCACTGGCGTCTGGCGGAAGAGCCGTTGCCGTGACGCTGCCATTCACGCGCGACCAGTTCCTCGCGGTGTTCGCGGCCTATAACGAAGCCGTGGCACCCCTCCAACTGGTGCTGCTGGCGGGGGGAATCGCTACCGTCGTGCTGATACTCAATCCGGTGCGGCGATCCGATCGGATTGTCGGTGCACTCCTGGCCGGTCTGTGGCTCTGGATGGCGGTCCAATACCATTGGCGCTTCTTTCGCACGATCAACCCCGCCGCAACGCTGTTCGCGGCGGCGTTTCTGATCGAAGCCGTCTTCCTCGCGGAGTTCGCGGTGCGCCGGCAGCGCCTCCGGTTTCGGGCGAGGACAGCGTGGTCAGGGGGAGGGAGTGGCTGGGCGCTCGCGCTCGTGATCTACGCGCTCGCGGTCTATCCCGCGATCGGGTGGGCGCTGGGCCACCGCTACCCCGCGGCTCCGACGTTCGGCTTGCCGTGCCCGACGACGATCTTCACGCTGGGCCTGCTCGCATGGGCGGAGGAGCGGCCGCCGCTCGTCATCATGGTGATTCCCTGGGCCTGGGCCCTGGTCGGCACGGTGGCGGCGCTGCAGCTCGGGATGCGAGAGGATCTTGGATTACCGGTCGCACTCGTCGTCTCGCTGCTGCGCTGGAACGCTCAGCGTCCACGCACCGCTGCTTCGAGTCCCGCCACTGCCTGAGCAAGCCGCCCGCGGGACCGGGCGGCGGGTTCGTCCGGGACTCCCACCCCCGACCAGAGATCGCGGCTTTCGTCGTCCAACACGTCATCGCGCAGGCGCAGGTCATGCCGCGCGAGCGCATGGCGGATCCGCTCGCGCCGCCGTCGCAGGTCGCGGCGCGTCGCCGCATACGCCACCTGGCAGACGGCGCGACGCGACGAAAAGCTGAAAATGCGGGTGAAGAACATCTGGTATTCGTCGGTCTCCGGCTCGAACAGCAGTACATCGGCCTCCGGGAACCGGGTGCCGTAGGCCGCCATCCCGACCTCCAGGCGGGAGTGCACCAGCGTGCGGAAGGCCTGCGACAGCACCGTCGGGAGTCCGCGACGCAGCAGGGCGTCCTGCGGCAACTCGCCGCGAGCGACGCCGAGCGTCGTGTTGGTGGGCACGAGGGGGTTCACGCAGAGCAACAGCCCGACCCCGTGCTCGAGGGCGACCGAGGCATGCAGCGTCTTGAGCAGCACGCCGTCGCCGCAGGGCCGGCCGTCGATCGTGACCGGAGGATAGAGCCCGGGAAACGCCGTGCTGGCCTGCACGGCACGGGAAATCGGCACATGGTCGCGACCCGGCTCACCGAAGCGCACCGCCTCGCCCGACTCGAGGTCGGTCGCGACGACAATGAGCTGGTGGGCGAGCCGGCGGAAGTCGTCGGTCCGCCCCTTGATCGAAAAGATCTTCTTCAGGTAGCGGCGGATCGGTTCGTTGTCGAAGATGCCGACGGGAAGCGCATCGGCCACCCGGGTCAGCGACTCGAGCAGCGTCTGATCGCGTGGGCGCCGTGTGAACTGCAGCAGGGCGTCGGCGAGGAGCCGGGGCAGCATGAGGCTGCGGCGTCCCAGCTCCCGGTACGCCGGGGTGAAGAAGGTTTCGGGGACGAACGGGTGTTCGCCGGGCTCTTCCTTCACCAGCGCGCGGGCCAGCTGGCTCGGCGTAATGCCGTTGGCCAGGGCCGATGCGAGAAACGCACCGGCACTGACCCCGACATAGGTGTGGACGGCGTTGAAGTCGAGGCCGTCGATCGCTTCCTCAAGGGCCCGCAGGGCGCCGATTTCATAGACGGCACCCTCCGGCCCGCCTCCCGCGAGCGCGAGCCCGATACGCCCGCGCCGCGCGGTCGGCGGCCCGTCCGCTCGGCGTGCCATGGTGCTCGGGTCAGCCCGTCGTGATGGCGGCTGGTGCCTTATGCGCCCGGACGGCCTTCTTCCCCTTCGTGCGGGACACGACCCGGGTGAGCTCCTCCACCCGCTTCGTCAGCGTCACGATCTCCCTGCGGGTCGGCACGCCGAACTGATGCAGCGCCGCCGTCATGCCGGCGTCGAACGGGTTGCCGATGCGGCTAATCGCCCGATCTGCGTTCTCGCGAACGCGATCACGTGCCTTCTCGATCCGAGCGAACACTCTGTCGAAACGGGCCTTGTTCAGCTTCTCCACTCCGTGGCCCCGCTTCACCAGCGAGCCGAACAGCTTGTTCCCCTCTGCTTCCGCGAGCGCGAAGGCGCCGAGTCCCGCGAGCCAGATCTGCTGAGCGAGTTTCTCTTTGTTCTTCTTCATGATGCCTCCCCTTCGGTCCGGGTTCCCGTTTCGCACCGCCGGGGGAGCGGACTCTCCGCCGGGGCCTGCGGGTGGCGTGGCGGCGTGTCCCGCCACCGACCACCGTCAACGATTGTTCGAGCTGCTCGAGGCCGCGCCGCAGCAGCTGCAAATCGGTTCGCTGCTCGCCCGTCCGGCGCCCGGGTCCGGGCGACGGCGCCAGCAGTCGATCCATCTCGTGCCGCAGGGTGCGCACGCCCCGGACGATCAGGCGCTCCCCATTGCGGATGATGGCGTGCAGTGCATCGGCCGAGATGAAGGAGACGCCGCGGCGCTCGCCGTCGGAGATCACCTGCGCCAGGACCTGTCCCGTGACGTCGGCCCCGGTGGCGCTGTCCACGACCCGGAGGGCGTCTCCGCCGCGGATGATCGCGGGGATCTCGTCGAGCGAGATGTAGCGACTGTCCGCCCGGTCGTAGAGCTTCCGGCTGCCGCCCCGGTAGCGCGTTATCACTCGGATCATGCGTTCACCTCACCATCACCATGTCGCGGCGCGGCACGTGTGCCGCACTGCGACAAATCCTATAGAAGTGGTCATGAACCGACTCTGAATCCGGCGTGAGTATCCGCTGGCCGGACCTTCTCCCGCCGTAACGCCACCGCTACGTTGTTCAGACGTACGGCCGTCGTCCGCGACTCGATACTCGGAGGTCACTCATGGTTTCGCGCGTTCTCGCACTCCGGCTCGCGATCCTCGTTCCCGGCGTTGCCGCCTTCGGCGCCGGCGCAGGGATCGTGCGCTCGGGAGCCGCGCCCGCCGCCACCGTCGTCACCGTGTACAAGAGCTCCAGCTGCGGGTGCTGCTCCAAGTGGGTGGACCACTTGCGGGCGGCGGGATTCACGGTCGTCGTGCACGACACCGATGACCTCGACGGAGTCATGACGGACTTCAACGTGCCGCGGCAGTTGGCGTCGTGTCACACGGCGAAAGTCGGGCCGTACGTCATCGAGGGGCACGTCCCCGCCGATCTCATCGCCAAGGCGCTGCGCGAGCATCCGGCGATCGCCGGGCTCGCGGTGCCGGGGATGGTGACGGGATCGCCGGGAATGGAAGGCGGAACGCCACAACCGTACGACATCGTCGCCTGGACGGCCGCGGGTCACACGAGCGTCTACGCGCAGCGGTGAGCCGTTCGCGATGGTCGACTTTCCCGATCCGCTCGACGAGCAGTTCCCGCTTGGGGACGGTACGGCAGACGATGAGGCATCGGTGACCTGCCCGCACTGCGGCGAGGTCAACGTGATCGGCCTCGACCCCGGTAGCGGGACCCAGCAGGAGTATGTCGAGGATTGTCAGGTGTGCTGCCGTCCCTGGCGGCTGACGGTGCACTATCGCGACGACGGCAGCGCCGGCGTCACCGCCGAGCCGCTCGTCGAATGAGGGGAGGGGCGGGCGCCCCTCCCCTGGTGTTTTCACGTCATTTCGCGGCGTCGAAGCGGCGACTCACTTCCGGCCAATTCACCAGGTTCCACCAGGCGGCGACGTAGTCGGGGCGGCGGTTCTGGTACTTGAGGTAGTAGGCGTGTTCCCAGACGTCGAGCCCGAGCAGCGGGATCTTCCCGTCCATCAAGGGGCTGTCCTGATTGGCGGTCGAGAAGACCTCGAGCGTGCCGCCCGCAGCCGCCAGCCATGCCCACCCGCTGCCGAATCGGGTGGTCGCGGCGGTGGAGACCGCTTCCTTGAACTTCGCGAACCCGCCGAATGTCTTGCCGATGGCGTCCGCCAGCTTGCCGCTGGGCTCCCCGCCGGCCTTGGGCGCCATGATCGTCCAGAACAGGGAATGGTTATGGTGCCCGCCCGCGTTGTTGCGGACCGCGGTGCGGATGTCCTCCGGCACGGAAGTGATGCCGCGCAGCAGCTCTTCCAGGCTCTTCTGGTGCCATTCCGGGTGCTTGTCGAGCGCGGCGTTGAGGTTGTTGACGTACGCCTGATGGTGCTTGTCGTGATGAATCTGCATCGTCTGCGCGTCGATATGGGGCTCGAGGGCCCCGAAGTCGTACGGCAGCGCCGGCAGCGTATGAGGCATGGTCGCTCCTTCGAGGGTCTGGGATCATATATCCACTCTGCTCGAATGCAAACCGGCGTTGCGACGCGAAGTTCCCGCGGCGACATTCTACGGACTCATGGTCCGCATAGGAGAGCCCGCTCCCACGTTCACCCTGCCATCCACCTCGGGCAGCGATGTCTCGCTCGCCGACTTCCGCGGGCGCTCCCATGTCCTGCTCGCGTTCTTCCCACTGGCGTTCACGAGCACCTGTACCGCGGAAAACTGCGCCTTCAGCGAGGACTTCGATCAGTTCGCCACGGCCGGAACGGTGGTGCTGCCGATCAGCGTCGATTCGGTCGCGACGCTGAAGGAATACAAGGCGAAGTACCAGATGAAGCAGGACCTGCTGAGCGACTTCAAGCGCGACGTCTCCCGGAGCTACGGCACGCTGCTCGAGGACAAGTTCTTCTCCAACCGCGCCTATTTCCTGATCGACAAGCAGGGCGTGCTGCGCTGGATGCACATCGAAGCGAAGCTGGGCGACCGGCGCGACGACGCCGAGCTGCTGCGGACCATCCGCAGCGTGTGATCCGCGCGCCGGCGCGGAGAGCTGGGCCGAGGGGGTAAGGGGCAAGTGCCGCGCATCGCGCTGTTCGCGGTCGGTCCTGGGGCGGACGCTGCCGGGGACCTGGTGGAGTCGCTCGAACGCCACGCGAGCGCCGACCCGGTGACCGTGGAGCGCGTGTCGCTCACCTGGATCGCGCAAGGTCTTCCAGACTGCGACGTCTGCTGGATTCATGCGGAAGACGAGCCGCCGCCGCTGTCGCGCGATATCGTCTTGCCGTGGGTCGAGCGCGGCGGGCGCCTGCTCCTCACGCAGCGCGCGGCGACGCTCGTGACGTCACTCGGTCTCGAGACGGACGGCCCGAACGACACCGGCAGCCGCGCCTGGCGCCACCAGGACGACGAGCAGCACCTCCCCGAGCTCAGCGTCCTGGGGCAGTTCCCCCACGTGCGCGGACTGGCGGCGTTCGGTCCGCACCCGTTGTTCGCCGGGTTGGGGCAGGGGACCTACCTCTGGGCGCCGACCGAAGGGGAGCGGGACATCTACGCGACCTACGCACGCGGACGCCGCCCCCGGTGGGGCGCGGTCGTCGCGTGCGAGCGTTCCTACAGCCACCTGAACGGCGATCGCATCGTCGCCTGGGAGTACGCGGTGGGCGCGGGTGGTGTGCTGTGTATCGGCGCGCACGTCGTCCCCGGCGCGCCCGACCGGCGCTTCCGGCGTCAGCTCGCAGCCCTGATCGGCAATGCGTTGTGTGGGGACGCGATTCCGCATGAACGGCGCTCGCAGCCGGCGGTGACCTGGCCGGTGCCGGGGCGCTGCGCCCGAGAGGACGCGAACCTCGTGCTGCCCGACCGCGTGCCGCTCGACGGGCCGCTCCCCGGTCTCGAGTCGCCGCTGCACGTCTCGAGCCGGGCACTGAGCGACGATGCGGTGACGATCGCCGGGCGTCGCGTGCTCGTGACGGGCGGCGAGCAGCGCGGCGTCGCCGAGATCTGGATGCATCCCTACCGGGTGCTGCAGGACCTCACCGTGACGATCGGCGGGGAGACGCCGCTGGTTCGTGACGCACAGATCACGCCGGTCGTGGTTCAGCGCCACCTGGTGAGCCGGTCGCGCATCGTCGAAGAAGCGGTCGCGACGGCGCTCGATCACCCCATCGTGTTCATCGACTACCGCCCCGAGAAGGTGGGACGGGCGCGCGGACTGCGTCTCGCGACCGACTTGGTGCTGCGGTGGCGCGTCGACCTGCGGCGGACCTGGCCCTATCCAGCCGGCGCAGGCGGCGATCTGCGCTACCGGCTCGCCGGGGACGGCCGTACGCTGCTCGTGACCGATGCCTCGGGGCTGCCGCGCGCCGCGTTCCTGCCGAGCGACGAGGGTGAGTGGCAGATCCGACCGGTGAAGGAACAGCCGGCGCTCGACCTGGAGCTGCGCGTGGCACTCGAAGCGCCGTTCCGGTTGGTCGTCGTGGGTGGATCGTCCCGCGCCGACCTGGACGCCGCGATCGGTGCGTTGGGGCGGCGCGGCGTGGTGGGTCTGTCGGCTCAGCGCAGCCGGCACGAGGCGCAGGTGCAGCAGCAGCTCGTACGACTGCGCTCGCCCGACGAGCCGGTCAATCGGGCGTTCGAGTGGGCCAAGCTGCGACTCGACAGCTTTTTCGTCGAGACGCCGGGCGTGGGCCGTTCGCTCGTGGCCGGCTACGCACCGGCCCGGTCGGGATGGGGCGATGGCCGACCGGGGTACGCCTGGTATTTCGCGCGCGACGCCTGTTGGTCGGCCGCTGCATTGCTCGCCGCCGGCGACTATGCCAGCTGCCGCCTGATCCTGCGGTTCCTCGGCGCATCGCAGGACGTGAGCGGCAAGGTGATTCACGAGTACACCACGAGCGGTCTGGCGCAATACGACGCGGCGGATTCAACGCCGCTCTACCTCTTCCTGGCCGGGCGCTACGCCGCCTGGACGGGGGACCTCGCCTTTCTCGGCGAGCGCTGGACCGAGCTGCAGCGAGCGTACCAATACTGCCTGGAGACGGACAGCGATGGCGACGGGCTGATCGAGAACAGCGGTGTCGGTCACGGCTGGATCGAGACGGGGCCGTTGTCCGGCGCCCATGTGTCCCTCTACCTCGCCGGGGTCTGGGCGGCGGCGCTCGCCGGCCTCGCTCCCGTCGCGCGCGGACTCGGTCACGGGGCCTTCGCCGACGAGCTGCTCGAACGCGCGGCGGGAGCACGCCGGCGCATCGCGGAGCGGTTCTTCGTGGACGGTGACTACGCGCTGGGACTGCTCGCCGACGGCACGCCGCAGCGGCAGCGGACCGCGCTGACCGCGGTGCCGCTGTTGGTCGGCGCGATCGAGCCCGAGCGAGCCGGGCCGTGGCTCGATGCGATTGCGTCGCCGGCCTATACGACGCCGTGGGGGGTTCGGCTCATCTCACGGGACGACCCCATCTACAGTCCCGCGGGATATCAGACCGGCACGGTGTGGCCCCTGTACACCGGGTGGGTGAGTCTCGCCGAATACGCCTGCCACCGGGGAGAGCAGGCGTTCGCGCACCTGATGGCGAATGCACGCCTGCCGTTCGCCCGGGGTCAGGGATCATTCGCGGAGGCGCTCGACGGCGACGTCGGAACGATCGCGGGAGTGTGTCCGGAGCAGGCGTGGTCTGCCGCCGCGCTCGTCTCGCCGCTGATCGAAGGGCTGCTCGGCGCGAAACCCGATGCCCTCGCCAATCGGCTCACGCTCGTGCCGCACCTCCCCGCCCAATGGAGTGAGTGCGAATGGCGCGGGCTTCACGTCGGCCACACGACGCTCGATGTTCGCGTCACGACCGCCGCCGAGCGCGTGGTGACGCGGTTGCGGCGTACCGCCGGCGGCCGGCTCGATGTCACCGTTGCGCCGGCGCTCTCGTCTCACGGCTCTGTCGAAGTGCGGGTGGATGACGAGCTACTGCAACCGCGGCTCGAGCAGCCGCACGGCTGCCGGCACGCGTACGTCAGCTTTGAGCTTGCCGACGAGCACGAAGTGGAGTTCGTTACTGGCCTGCGACCTTGACGGGGACGCTGCTCGAGGCGAGGAACGTCCGCCCCAGCTGTCCCTGTGTCCCGTCGCCCCAGCAATACAGCACCAACCCGTCGGTCAGTCCGCAGGTGAACGCCGCGCCGGCGTGCACCTCCCTGAAGCGCAGCCCGCCGTGGACGAGCACTGGAGCCGCGCGGTCGGTTTGCGAGCTGTCGCCGAGCTGGCCGCTCGTGTTCGCGCCCCAGCAATAGGCGAGACTGTCAGTGGTGATGCCGCAGGAGTGCTGTCCGCCGGCGGAGACGATGCGAAAGGGGAGTCCGCCCGCCACGGCCGTCGGTACCAGCACGAGCGAGTCGCGAAGTCCGGTTCCGGTCTGTGACCGGGTGTTCGCGCCCCAGCACTGCGCCGTTCCTGCGGCTGTCACGCCGCAACTGTGCCCGCCGCCCGCGGAGATGGTGCTGAAGGTCTGGCCGGGGGCGATCATCGTGGGGAAGAGCTGGTCGCTCGTCGAGGAATTCCCGATTTGTGCTGACGGATTGCCGCCCCAACACCATGCCGACTGGTCGGCTGCGACGGCGCATGTGTGCAAGGCTCCGGTGCTGATCACGAGCCAGCGGGTCTCGCCGGCGATTCCCTGTGGTGTCGACCGATCCATGCCCACGCCGTCACCCAGCTGGCCGGAGCTGCCCGCGCCCCAACAAATAGCGATTCCCGACGTATCGAGGCCGCAGGTGTGTGCCCCGCCCGCCGCTACCTGGGCGAATTGCGCGCTCGAGGAGACGGGCAGCGGAATGGCAGGGTTGCTCGCTGTGCCGCCGCGACCGAGCCGTCCATTCGTCTCGCGGCCCCAGCACCAGACGGCGCCGGTCTGATCGATCGCGCAGCTGTGCGCGCTGCCTGCCGAGACGGCGTTCAGCGCTATCGGGATCCCAACCCGGCGCGGCACCGGTTCGATGAACGACGCGCTCCCGGTTCCGACCTGGGCGTCGTCGTTCTTTCCCCAGCAATAGGCGTGGCGGTTGTTGGCGACGGCGCACACATGATTGGCGCCGGTTGCGAACGAGTTGTACACGACGGGGGTGACGAAGACGGTGACGGCCCCGCCGACGGTGCCGGCGTAGACCCGGACCGTCGCCGATCCGGGGCGGAGCCCGCGCACCGTTCCCAGCGCATTCACGATCGTGAGGATCGTCGTGTCGGACGACACCCAGCTCAGCACGGTGCCCGTGAGGACGTTGCCCGCGGTGTCCTTCACCTGCGCCACGAGCCGCAGCGTGTCGTCGGTGATCACCGTCGCGGAATCCGGGGTCACGGCGACACTCGCGGGCGCCGCTGGCGGTGGCGGGTAGGGTGCCGGCGGGACGAACGGTCCCTCACACCCGAGCAGGGCGATGACGGTCAGCAACGCGAATGGTCGCATGGAGCGTTCCACGAGGAAGCTAATACCCGATGCAGTCGCATTTCACCGCTGGCGCGGCGCGGAGCGGCCGCCGTAGGTTATCGGCGACATGGCGTCCGTCACCCTCAAGAACCTCACGAAGCAGTTCAACAGCGGGAGCCCTGCGTTGCGCGAGCTGTCCCTCGAGGTGCGCGACGGGGAATTCCTCGTGCTGCTCGGGCCCACGGGCTGCGGCAAGACGACCACGCTGCGCTGCATTGCCGGACTCGAGGAGCCCACCGACGGGCAGATCCTGATCGGCGACCGCGACGTCACGCAGCTTTCCCCCGGCGACCGCGACGTTGCGATGGTGTTCCAGAATTACTCGCTCTATCCACACCTCACCGTGCGCGACAACATCGGCTTTCCCCTCGCGCTGCGCCGCATTGCGCGCGGCGATCGCGCCCGCCGCGTCGCAGCGGCCGCCGAGCGGCTCGGCCTGACCGAGCTGCTCGACCGCCGGCCGGGCGAGCTGTCGGGCGGCGAGCGCCAGCGCGTGGCGCTGGGCCGGGCCATCGTGCGCGAGCCGAAGGTGTTCCTGTTCGACGAGCCGCTGTCCAATCTCGACGCCCAGCTGCGCCTCGGACTCCGGGCCGAGCTGCTGCAGCTGCATCGCGATCTCGGGACGACGATGGTCTACGTGACGCACGATCAGATCGAGGCGCTGACGATGGGGGAGCGCATCGCCGTGATGCACGGCGGGCGACTGCGTCAGGTGGGCACACCCGCCGAGGTGTACGCCAGCCCCGCCGACGCGTTCGTGGCCGGGTTCGTCGGCAGCCCGGGGATGAATGTCCTCGCTGCCGCGCCCGAAGCGGACCGCAAGCGCGTGCTCGCGTGCGGCTCGCTGCGGCTGCGCGTCCCCATGAACATCTCGGGGAGCGTGCTGCTCGGCGTCCGACCCGAGCACGTCGAGATCGAGCTCCCCGGCGTCGGCGTCGGGGATGCCGAGGTGCGAGTGGTCGAGCCGCTCGGCAGCGACACCCTGGTGCACCTCGATGCCGGCGGGGTACCGCTGGTGGCGAAGGTGCAGGGCATCCCGCTCATCCGCGCCGGGGACAACGTGGGTGTCCGCATCGACCCGAATCAGCTGCACCTCTTCGACGCAACCGGCGCCCGGCTGGGATGACGGGGCGCTTCGTCGTCGTCGGTGGCCTGCTGCTCGTGCTCGGGTGCCGAACGGATCGCACCGTCCTGGCATTCGCCAACTGGGCGGATTATCGGGAGTCGGAGGTCGAGGATCACGCCCTCGCGCCGTTCGCGGCGGCGCATCCCGGCATCGTGGTGCAGCAGAGCTCCAGTTCGGGGCTCGTGGAGTACCGCGAGCGCATCCTCACCGCCATCGCCGCGGGTCACCCGCCGGACGTGTTTCTGCTCGATCATGCCGATGTGCCGGCGTTCGCCGACCACGGCGCGGTCATCGATCTCGCCCCGTACCTGGTGCGGCTGGGCATCGACCCCGCACGCTACGACTCCACCGTGCTCGGCATCTTCCGCCGCGGCAGCGCCGTGTACGCCCTCCCCAAGGGCTACACGCCGATCGTGATCGTCTACAACAAAGACCTGTTCGATCGCGCCGCGCTGCCGTATCCCACGAGCGACTGGACGTGGGACGAGTTTCGCCGCGTCGCGCGCGTGCTCACGCGCGACTCGGACGGCGACGGCCGGATCGACCAGTGGGGGACGGCGTTCGATCGGCGCGCGTTTCTGTGGATGCCGTGGCTGTGGTCGGGCGGGGGAGACGTCCTCTGCGCCGATGGCACCCGCGCCACCGGCTGCCTCGACAGCCCACAGAGCGTGGCGGCGATCCGCTGGCTCACCGGCTGGTTGACCGACGACAGCATCGCCCCGCGCGCCGAAGACAATCTGCGCCTCTTTTATTCCGGCAAGGTCGCGATGCTCACGACGGGCCACTTCTGGATCCCCAGCTTGCGGCCCTACGTCGACGACGGGCGGCTGCGGATCGGCTTCGTCGAGATTCCCCACCGGGCCGGCGTCCCGCCGCAGACCGTTGTGTACGCCTCGGGACTCGCCGTCCCCGCCGACGCGGCGCATCGCAAACTGTCCGTGGAGCTGGCTGCCTACCTCGCGGACTCGCTCGCCGAAGCGATCCGGCTGACGGCCGGCATGGAGCTGCCGAGTCTCACGGCGTCGGCGCAGACGGTCGCGATTCTCGATACCACCGGCTGGGAGCCGGTGTTCGTGCGCGCCACGCACCATGCCCGGCTGCCGTGGGGGTCGCGCGTCGCGCACTGGCGCGCGATCGAAGCGGCGCTCCCCGATATGATGGATCGCATCGTGTTGCAGCACGTCGATCCCGCGGCGGCGGCGCACGACATGGCGCGCCAGATCGACTCTCTGCTCACGGCCACCGACCCATGAAGCGGCTGGGACGTCATGTCGCCGGCGCCCTCGTCATGGGGATCGCTGCGCTCGCCGCGCTCGCCGCCGCGCGCCTCGTGATCCATCGCGCCGAAATAGCGACCGCGGAGCGCTCCGCCAAGTCCGCGGCGGCCTACCTCGCCCTCGTGACGCCGACCGAGGCGCACAGCACCTCGTATCAGCTGGTGCAGCTCCTGGCCCAGGCGCGCGGCATCGGCACGCTCCCCGGATGGGCCGGCGTCGTGGAAGTCTATGCCGGGAACGCCACGCTGGTGCACGCGACGGCCCAACCGTTGGCGCAGGCCACGCTCGACGAGCTGCGCGAGCGCGACGTGCCACTCCTGTCCGGAGGCGAGGTCGTCGTCCCGCTGAAGGACAAGGATGGTTGGGATGGCGTCGGGGCCGTGGCGGTGCGGGTCGTCTCGACCGACGACGCGATCCTCGGGGGCTGGGGTCTCGTGCTCGTGATCGTGCTCGCCGCCGCGGGGGCGGCGGTGCCGAGTCTGGGACGTCCTGCGCTCGGCGCCTGCGTCCTCGGTGCGGTGCTCGTCGGATCGGCGGCCTACGCTCGCGTGGTCGCCGGCGAGGCCGCCGCGACGGACCGCTGGCTGGCGCGCACGCGACTGCTGCTCGGCGAAGCGTCGTCGCGGCTCTACTGGACCGGTGCCGCGTCGACGGCGCAGCGTCTCGCACCGCTGGCGCGCGGCGCCGACATTCTGACGGACTCGAGCAGCACCGAGATCCGGCGAAGCGTGGTCAACGGGATCCCGCGCGCCCAGGTGATGGCGACGCTCGGTCCGGGCCGGTGGCTGACGCTCTCCATGCTCCCCGGGGAGACCAACGCCGGCGGCTGGCTTGTCGTGACGCTGGCGCTTGCTCTCCTGGGACCGATCGGCGTGTGGCTGTCCGAATGGCTCGCGCGTGCCCGTCTGCACCCCCGATCGTTCCACGAGACCCTGACGGCCTGGGGCTTCCTCGCCCCGGCGACGCTGCACCTCGCCGCCTTCTCGTTCGCGCCGATGGTGTTCGCCCTCTACCTGTCGTTCCACCGGTGGAATCCGATCGAGGCGGCGCAGCCCTACGTGGGACTGGACAACTTCGTCGCCCTCGCGCGCGACCCGCTCGTCTGGGTCTCGGTGCGCAACACGTTGCTCTATACGCTGCACGTCCCGGTGGCGATGGCGATCGCCCTGACGATCGCGCTGCTGTTGCGCCGCAGCACGAAGGGCGCACTGCTCGGGCGCCTGGTGTTCATCCTGCCCTACGCGTCGTCGGTCGTGGCGGTGGCCCTCGTGTGGCAGTGGTTGTATCACCCCGAATTCGGAGTGTTCAACTGGGTCGCGGGGGCGCTCGGCTGGCAGCCGGTGGACTGGCTCGGTGATCCGCGCACGGCTCTCCTCGCGGTGATGATCGTCTCCGTCTGGCTCCAGGTGGGATACCAAATGGTGCTCTTCCTGGCAGGGCTGCAGGCGATTCCCCGGGACTACGTCGACGCTGCGCGGGTCGACGGCGCCAATGCGTGGCAGCGGTTCTGGCGCGTCACCTTCCCGCTGCTCAGGCCGGTGACCCTCTTCGTGCTGGTCACGGGGATCATCACCTCGTTCCAGGTCTTCACCCTCGTGTACATCCTGACCGGCGGCGGTCCCCTGCACGCCACCGACATGATCGTGCTCCGCATCTATCGCATGGCCTGGGAGCTGCTGCAGTTCGGCGGCGCGAGCGCGTTGTCGCTCGTGCTGTTCGTGTTGTTGTTCGCCGCGACGTGGATCCAGTTCCGGTTGCTGGGCCGGCGGGTCGAGTATGCGTGAGCGCTGGCTGGCGCGCGCCACGCACAAGACGGGGCGGGGCGCCGGGCTCGGGCTCGTGATGCTGCTCGGCGTGATCATGGTACTGCCTTTCCTCTACATGATCGCGACCTCCCTGATGGACGAGTTCGAGGTGCTGCGGACGCCGCCGGCGCTGCTGCCGGCGCATCCACGTTTCGGCAATTACTCGGCGGCGCTGACGGCGCTGCCGTTCTGGCGATTCTTTCTCAATTCGGGGATCGTGTCCCTGTGCGTCGTCGCGGGGCAGCTCGTCACGAGCGCGACCGCGGCGTACGCCTTCGCCCGGCTCCGCTTTCCGGGGCGCGACCGCCTGTTTCTGCTGTTCCTCTCGGTGCTGATGGTGCCGGCGGTCGTGCTGCTGGTGCCCCGGTTTCTGATCGTGAACGCGCTCGGGTGGGTCGACAGCTACGCCGGTCTCATTTCCACGGAGCTGGTCAGCGTCTGGGGGATCTTCCTGCTGCGGCAGTTCTTTCTCACGCTGCCCCGGGAGCTCGAGGATGCCGCGCGGCTCGATGGGGCAGGGGAGTGGCAGGTGTTCTGGAAAGTGGTGTTGCCGCTGTCGAAGCCTGCGCTGGCGACCGTCGCCGTGTTCGGCTTCGTCGATCAGTGGAAGAGCTTCCTCTGGCCGCTCGTCGTCACCCGCTCGGTTCGCATGCAGGTGGTGGAGGTGGGCATCGCCTCCTTCCACGGCATGTATGGCTCGAACTGGCCGTTCCAAATGGCCGCTGCGGTGATGGCCGTTCTGCCCCTCGCGATTCTCTTTATCTTGGCACAGCGGTACTTCGTGCGCGGCATCCAGCTGACGCGTGGGTCGTAGCCGGAGGGGAACGACCGGCGCACGCCGGTGGTAGGAACTGGACCCACGCGACACCTGACGACAGTCGATTTCAGAGGAGAGAGATACGTGCGGCGAGCCATCGCGCCGGTGCTCGGAGCGCTCATCGTGTCGTCCGTCCCACTGTGCGCCCAGTCGGCGTTCACGATCGGGTACTCAGGAACGCTCGGCAGCAACTGGCAAATCGAAGCGCTCGAGGGGGGACTCGTCGGTCACACGGGATGGGGACCGGTGCGCTACGTCTCCGGTACGGTGCGCATCGGCTGGTTCGGCGACCAGGGCGCCATCATCGGCGGGACCCGCGGCTTCATCGGGGCCGGGGCCCTCGCGCTGCGCAGCGGCCGCATCAGCCTGTTCACCATCGGGGAAGACCAGAATCCGACCGTCGTGGCGCTGGACCTCTCGGTCGAGGCGGCGGGGTACCTGGCGTCGCACGCCCCCAGCCCGTGGGTCGCGCACTCGGCCTCCTTCGCTGCGCTGCCCGGGATCCGGGTCGGGCAATCGGGGGGCGGGCAGTTCGTCGTCCTCGTCGGGCCGGCGTGGTTCTCGGGCGGCGGCACCTGGCATGCGCACGCATTCCTGAGCGTCCGCTACGAGGTCCCTCTGGGTCAAGGGCACTAGATACCTGTAGATTGCGGGAGTCATGCCAGAGTCGACGGTCGAGTCGTCTCCCGCCGGGCTCCGCGTCATCGCGGACGTCGCCGCGGTGTTCGCCGCGGGTCTCGTCACCGAGGATGCCCTCGCCCGCGTCGCCGTGGTTCTACGACGCGGTCTCGATCTCGTGGACGCCCGCGTCTGGCTGCGCCGCTCCGATCGGTCCGGGTACGAGCCGATCCCCCGGTCTCCCGATTCCGCCCGGTTCGCTCCCACACCCGATTGGTTCGGCCGCGAGCCGGAGCGTGAGCGCATCGCGGGTGGGGGGACGCGGTTGCGGTTCCCGCTCTTTTTTGAAGGGCAAGGGCTCGGCGCGCTGGAGCTGCGCACCGACGGCCGGCGGGGCGACGCGCACATCGTGGACATCGGTCAGGTCGTCGCACGGATCCTCGCCCCCATCGTCGCCGCCAACGAGCTGTCCCAGGATCTCGCCTCCGAGGTCGCGCTGTCGGCCCGCGAAGCCGAGGCGCAGCGCAATTTCGTCGCCCGGATCATCGATTCGCTGCCCGTCGGCCTCTACGTCATCGATCGCGACTACGTGATCCGCGCGTGGAACCGTCAGCGCGAGGCGGGGACGCTCGGCGTCGCCCGCGGCGAGGCGGTGGGGCGCGAGATCTTCGGCGTGCTCGACCGACAGCCGCGCGAGCTGTTGCGGCGCGAGTTCGACCGCGTCTTCGACACCGGCGAAATCCAGCAGATGGAAATGGAGTCCACCGCCAGCGGGGAATCGCGCTTTTTCCGCGTGTCGAAAATTCCGATGCGGCTGGACGACGTTCACATCACGCACGTGATCACGATCGCCGAGGACGTCACCGAATGGCGCCTGGCGCAGCAGCGGCTCGGCCAGACCGAGAAGCTCGCCGCGGTGGGGCAGCTCGCCGCCGGCGTGATGCACGAGATCAACAACCCGCTGGCCACGATTCTCGCCTGCGCCGAGGCGCTGAGTCTCCGGGTGGAAGACCTCGACCAGGCGGCACGGGGGCCGTTCGAGGAATACCTCAACATCATCGACGCCGAGGTGCAACGCTGCCGCCGCATCGTCGACGGGCTGCTCGATTTGTCGCGGCCCAAGACGGGCGAGAAACGCCAATCCGACCTCAACCAGATCATCGAGCAGACGCTGTTCTTGCTCAAGCATCACGACCGGTTCAAGCGCCTCAGCGTGCATCGACAGCTGGCGGGCGGGCTGCCGCGCGTGGTGGTCGACCGCGAGCGGATCATCCAGGCGTTCATGGCGCTGATGCTGAACGCGATGGACGCGATGAACTCGCGCGGCACCCTCACCGTGCGCACCGCCCGCAGTCCGGCTCACCCCGACGAGCTCACCGCGGAGTTCATCGACACCGGCAGCGGCATCCGCAAGGAAGAGCTGTCGAAGATCTTCGAGCCGTTCTATACGACCAAGGGACCGGGACGCGGGACGGGGCTCGGGCTGTCGATCGTGTACGGAATCATTCAAGATCACCGCGGGCGCATCGAGGTGGAATCGCAGCCCGGCGTCGGGACGACGTTCAGAGTCTCCCTGCCGGTCGCCGGGTGAAGCTCCTCGTCGTCGAAGACGATCGTACCGTCGGCCAGTACGTGAAACGGGGCCTCGCCGAAGCGGGCTACCAGGTGGATCTCGTGGGCGACGGGGCGGAAGGACTGCAGCTCGCCTCCGACGGCCACTACGACGTCCTGGTGCTGGATCTGCGATTGCCGTCGATGGAAGGTCGCGACGTGCTACGCACGCTGCGCGACCGCGGTAACCCGGTGCCGGTCCTCGTCCTCACGGCGCAGGATGCCGTCGACTTCAAGGTGCAGGCGCTGCGCATGGGCGCCGACGATTACGTCACCAAGCCGTTCGCCCTGGAAGAGCTGCTCGCCCGCGTCGAAGCGTTGTCGCGCCGGCCCAAGGCGATCGCCCCGCCGGTGCTGCGCGTCGCCGATCTGGCGCTGGACACGGGGAGCCGCGAGGTGGTGCGCAGCGGGCGCTCGATCGAGCTGACCCCCAAGGAGTACGCGGTGCTGGAGTACCTGATGCGCCACCAGGGGCGCGTCATGCCGCGCACCCTCATCACCGAATACGCGTGGGACTACCACTTCGATCCCGGGACGAACATCGTGGACGTGGTGATCACGCGGTTGCGCAAGAAGATCGACCACGGCCGCGAGCCGAAGCTGATCCATACGGTCCGCGGCGTGGGGTATGTCGTAAAGGCGTGAGATGGACACGATCCGCACGCGGCTCACGACCTGGTTCACCAGCGCCGTCGCCGTCATCCTCGCCGGGTTCACCGTGGCTGTATTCCTGTCGCGCCGCAGCGCGCTCTACGGGGAGCTCGATCGCCGCATCGAGTCGGAGGCGGAGCTCACCGCCGGCATCCTCGCCGGCGTCGCGCGCGCGGGCGGCACCGTCATCCGCAGCGATGCCGCCGGCCGCCCCGTGCTCGCCCAGGAGCTGTCGGCGACGCTCGAAGCCGTTCCCGATTTCCTCCTGATTACGGCTGCGGCCAAGGACAGCCTCCCACTGTTCGTCTCCGTCGATTCGGGCGGCTTGACCTACCCGAAATTCGAACAGCTGCGAAAGGTGATCGTCGCGGCGCAGGGGCGGCGCGTGGAAGGGACCGTCCGGCTCGTCCCCGACGGGCAGCGGCTGCGCTATATCGTGCGGCCGCTCGGGCCCGAGGTGTCGCCGGGCGGGGCGGTGCTGGTCGGAGTGCGGCCCGAGACCGCGGAGCTCGGGCTCGAGCAGACCTTCTCCACGTTTCTGCTGATCCTGCCGTTCGGCGTGCTCGCCGCCTATGCCATCGGATCGCTCGTGGCGCGCCGTGCGCTCGGGCCGGTCGACCAGATCACCCGTGAGGTCCGGGAGATCACCGACGGAACGAGCCTGCACCGCCGCCTGCCGTCGTCGATGGTGAAGGACGAGCTGGGCCGGCTCGCCGATACGCTGAATCAGATGATCGGCCGGCTGGAGCGCAGCTTCACGGCGTTGCGGCGCTTTACCGCCGACGCGAGCCACGAACTGAAGACGCCCCTGACGGTGTTGAAGGCGGGGGTCGAGCGCGCCATGACGACGCCCAACGTGCCGGCGGAGTCGCTCGCGGCGCTCGAGGAGTCGATGGAGGAGATCAACCGGATGACGGAACTGGTCGACGCACTGCTGACGCTCGCCCGAGCGGACGAGGGGCTCGTGCGGTTACACCAGGAGCCGGTGGATCTGCGCGCGTTGATTCTCGAGACGGAGGAGACGGGGGAGTTGCTGGCGGAGCCCGCGGGCATCGGCGTCAGCGTCGATGCGCCGGTCGACCCGGTGATCGTCGCGGTCGACGGCAGCCGCATCCGGCAGCTGGTGATGAATCTCCTCACCAACGCCGTGAAGTACACGCCGGCCGGTGGGCGCGTGCGGCTGTGGCTGGAGCGCGACGACGGCCGCGTACGCTTCGGGGTGTCGGATACGGGGATCGGCATCGCGCCGGGCGATCTCCCCCACATCTTCGACCGCTTCTGGCGCGCCGACTCGGCGCGCACCCGCACCGGCGAACGGCCCGGCGTGGGCCTCGGTCTCGCGATCTGTAAATGGATTGCGGAAGCGCACGGGGGTACGATCGAGGTGCAGAGCCGGCCGGGCCGCGGCACGACGTTCAGCGTGACGCTGCCCGTGGTCGCGACCGAAACCTCTCCACCGGCGACACCATCCGCTGCGATCTGATCTTTGCGTGATCTCGCGCGGCGCTGGGGGTGGGGGCACCGGACGCGTTGGACGCGGGTGCGCTCGACCCGGACCACCGTATCGGATCACTTGCTGGTCTCACGAGACAATGTCCAGGCCGTGCGGCCCCCCGCGTCCCCGCGTCCTTGCCCCCACCCCCGGCGCAACGCAGTTGATCTCATCTGAGCGATATCGATTCGTCATCAACAAACCACGCCGCTGCCAGACGACCCGCGCACCTTTGTGCGTAACCCGAGCTCGAGGTCGTCATCATGTTCGATATGTTGCTCGAGAGTGGTCACCGGCCGTCGCTGTTGCCCTCGTGGGGCAAGGGCGTTGCGCTCACGCTGCATGTGGCGATTCTTGGCGCGTTGTGGCGCGCACCGGCGCCTGCCGCGCCCGTATCCATCGAGCGGAGCGTCGCTCTCCCGCCGGTCGAACCGACGACCCCTCGTGACCATGACCTTCCACCGGTGCCGATCATCCACTTCGATGGCGGGATCCCTCTTCCGGTCCCCCCGTCGGATATTCACGAGGTCGCCGGTTCGACTCTCCTCACGTCGCTGACGATTTCAGCGTTCGGCAGGGACTCAGGGTCAGCGCCCTCCCTCGAACCCGGCGACGGCGTGTATCTGCCGTCCCTGGTGCAGGAGGCTCCTGAGCTGCTCGCGGCACCGACGCCGGTGTATCCGCCGTTGTTGCGGGCTGCCGGTGTCCAAGGGCGGGTGGTTGTGTCGGCCGTGGTCGATACGCTGGGCCAGGCCGAAATCGGCTCGGTCCGAATCGTGCGGAGCGATAACCCCGGGTTCGACGCTGCAGCCCTGGCCACGGTGCGGGCGGCGCGGTTCCGCCCGGCACGGATCTATGGCGGAGCAGTGCGCGTGCTGGTGGAGGTACCCGTCGTTTTTCGCCTGAATTGAGGGGTCTCCGGCTTTCATCGTTTTGTAATGAAGCCACCACTAGCGGGTAAGCCGGGACTGGTAGTATTTCGGTAGCCAACGCTGGAGGAAAAGCCGTGTTTGACGTGCTCATCGAGTCGAAGAAAGCGAGCCAGAAGGGGAAGCTCGCGGGGACGAGTATCGTATCGCTGGTCGTGCACACCGGGATCATCGGTGGGGCGATTTTCGCCACCTACAGCGCGGCCGCGACCGACACCGGTCCCAAAGTGGATACCGCTCTGGTGTACGTGCAGCCCGAGCAGAAGCAACCCGACCAGCCGCCGCCGCCCCAGCTCGACGTCCAGTTCAAGGGGTTCCAGACGGTGGTCGCGCCGACCGACATCCCGACGAACATCCCGCCGGTGAATCTGCAGGAGCACTTCGATCCCAAGGACTTCTCGGGCGTCGGCGTCGAGGGCGGAGTGGCGACCGGCATCGTGCCGTCGAGCGACGCGGTATTGTCGGTGGACGTCGTGCAGGAGAAGCCCGAGCGGCTCGCCGGTCCGCAGCCGGTGTATCCGCCGCTGCTCCAGCAGGCGCAGATCGAAGGCCAGGTGATGGTCGAGGCGATCATCGACACGCTGGGACACGTCGAGCCGACCTCGCTGAAGGTGGTGCAGACCGCCAACCCCGGCTTTAATGAATCCGCCAAACAGGCCGTGTTGCACTCGCTGTTCCGCCCGGCCCGGGTGTACGGCAAGGCGGTGCGCGTGCTGATTCATATCCCGATGATTTTCAAGATCACGAGATGATTAGTTAGTCCTCGGTCCCCAACAGAGGAGTCGCATCGGATGCCGAATATCATCGACCTATGGACCAACTCGGCGGGGTTCGCCAAGGGGATCGTGGTCATCCTCGTCTTCATGTCGATCTGGTCGGTCTCGACCTTCATCATGAAGTGGTGGCAGCTGCGCCGGTCCACGCGGGAAACGGTCCGCTTCGTTCCGGAGTTCTCGCGCTTCCTCCAGGAAGAGCACCTCGATGCGGCCATCGCCCTTGCCGAAAAGACCAAGAAGAGTCACGTGGCGCGCGTGCTGGGTGAAGCGCTCGCCGAGGTGAAGCCGCTCTTGCGGGATCGGGCGACGATCACCGCGGCGGACATCAACTCCGCCGAGCGCGCGGTCGAGCGCCAGATGCTGATCATCGTGGCCGAGCTGAAGCGCGGCCTCGGGATCCTGGCGACGATCGGCGCTACCGCGCCGTTCGTCGGACTGCTCGGTACCACGATGGGTATCGTGAACGCCTTCACCGGGATGATGGCGTCGGGCGGCGGCGGCTCGCTGTCCGCGGTGGCGGGCGGCATCTCGGAAGCCCTGATTACCACGGCCATCGGGCTCATCGCGGCGATTCCGGCGGTGTGGTTCTACAACTACTTCACGACCAAGATCGACTTCATCTCGGTCGAGATGACCTACACCTCCAAAGAGCTGATCGACTATCTGATCCGCAGCGTCGGGTCGGAGTTCGGCCGTTCGATCTTCACGAAGGAATTCCAGGCCCAGAAGGCGAGCCAGTCCAGTGGCCCGATCAGCCGCTAGTACCAAGGCGGCGGTCAACGCCAACATCAACGTCACGCCGATGATCGACGTGATGTTGGTGTTGTTGATCATCTTCATGATCGTGACGCCGCTGATTACCGCCGGTTTCCAGGCGACGATCCCGCGCGCATTGAACCCGGACAAGCGGGAGGAGAAGGAAGGCGAGATCCGGCTGGGGATCGACAAGGACGGCAAGTTCTGGATCGATCTGCCGCAGGCCGACGGCCAGTACACCGGCATGCGCTTCATCAGCGACGCCGATCTCGCCAATCAGCTGGTGGCGATCTACGCGGCCCGCACCGCCGACAAGATCATGTACCTGAAGGCGGACGCGAACATCAAGTACGAGCGCGTGCAACAGGCCGTCGCCCTCGCCCGCAAGGCCGGGGTACGCGTGATCGCCGCTATCAGCGATCAGAAGAAACAGCTCAAGCCGGAGTAGAGGAGCCCAACCATGGCGATGCAAAGCGGTGGCGGCGAGGGACTCTCCTCCGACATCAACGTCACCCCGATGATCGACGTGCTGCTCGTGCTGTTGATCATCTTCATGATCATCCTGCCGCTGTCGCGCAAGGCGTTCGACGCGCAGGTACCGCCCGAGCAGCATGACAAACCGAAGAACCAGCAGCAGAGCGCGCAGATCGTCCTGGAGCTGACGGCCGAGGGCGGGTATGCGATCAACACCAAACCGTACACCAAGGACCAGCTCGCCCAGGCGCTGAAAGACATTTTCGACCAGCGGGTGGCGAAGCTGATGTTCATCAAGACGGCCCCGAACCGGACCTATGGCGAAGTCATCGAGGCGATGGACATCGCCAAGGGCGCCGGAGTCCAGGTCATCGGGTTCACCCCTCCGGCGGAAGGCCAGGCGGCATCGCAGTAACGGTGGAATCTCCGGTTGCGCTTGTCGCGTAGGGGCACAGTGTGACGCTGTGCCCCTTCGTCCTTATGCGGGGTATGTATCCGCTACCGTGTCCACGATGACGCTGCCGCACCAAACCGGTGCCACCCGGCCGGCCCCGCCACCGTTGCGCCTCCCGCTGCCGCGCCGGCGGCCGGGCGGACTGATCGCGTCGCTCCTGTTCCACGGCATCATCCTCCTGCTAATCGCCCGCTTCGGCGTACAGTGGGTGCTGGGCGGCGGCGACGATCGTTTCGGGCCGCGCGGCGGCGGTGGCGGCGCCGGAGGATCGGTGCACCTGGTCGACCTCCCCGCGTCCGCTCCTCCCGCTCCGGCGGCACCGGTCCAGCAACCGGCCGTGCACGTCCCACCCCCGCAGCCGGATCCGGCGCTCACCCTCACGCCGCCACCGGTCAAGCCGCTGTCGCTGACCGTTGCTCCGGTCGTGGCCGCCGTCGGGACGGCGAACGATGGAACGGCGGGTCAGGGTCCGGGGACGGGTGGGGGCATCGGCGGGGGAGCGGGAACCGGGGTGGGCAACGATTCCGGGCCTGGAAGCGGCGGGAACGGGGCGTACATTACCCCACCCTCGCCGCGGGCCGTGCTCCTTCCGGCCGACTGCCTCCGCGGGCAAGTGACGGTTTTGTTTTCCGTTGCTGCGGACGGGCACGTGACCGACGTGAGGCTCGATCCAGAGCCACAAAACCGCG